>JBKBIY010000100.1:0-4298 GCA_046294045.1 bacterium
ATCATTTATGTATATTTCTCCTTTTAGTATCATAATTTTTTCATTTGGTAGTCCTATTAATCTTTTTATGTATAATCTGCTGTCTACTGGAGGTTTAAATATTACGATATCACCTCGTTTGAGATCTAGTGTATTATTTTTTGAGAACCAATGTTTATTTATTCCTAAAACTATGTCACCTGGTTTAAGGGTGGGTTCCATTGATTGTGAAGGGATAATGTATAACCTACCAACGATAACAATAAATAGAAAAGCAAATATTCCTGCTGTTAAAGCGCTATCTACCCATTCTAATACACTCTTCTTTGAAATTCTCTTAAGTAAATTGGGTACCCAAAAACTTGGAAAAGTAAAAACATCGTTTACTATGCCCAATCTTACTAAGAAAAGCAAAATTATTATTAATAAAAGTGTCCATTCGCTCATACTAATAATATTTTCTTGTAACCTATTTTTACCCTTTTATAAGCTATATTTTAAGATATGTTTTTATAGATTCAGAGGAGACAAATTCATTATAATTTTCCAAATCTTTTTTATTATCTATGTTGAAAGCGAGGTTAGCAAAATTTGTAAGTAAACCATGAGCTTTTACGTTAAACATTTGATTTATTTTCTCCTCTAGTTCTAATACTGTCATATTTCCAAGAATTAGTTTTATAAATGTTGAAAAATCAAATCCTAGGATTTTTATTATTTCAATAGGATTTTTTCTTTTTTCAAGGATAGTTTTAAATTTTTCCCATAGATTATTTAAGACGGAGTTTTTTACTATGAAGATTCCTGTTGAGCAGAAGCTGTCTTTTGAAAATTTAAAAAATGTCCGATTTTTAGATAACTTTTTACCGAATTGTACTTTATATACTTCTTTGCTAACAAAAGGTAAGAAAAGATCTCCTTCCAGAAGAGAAAACCTTTTAATTATATCTTCTACAGCTTCAAAAGTTATTAAAGGTGTGTCAGTTGCTATAAAAAATAAAAAAGTGTTTTCATTTAAATTTTTGGTATGTGATTCTATTGCTTTAGATACTGTTAAAAGTAAGCTTTCTCCTGCTTCCTCGAGTTTTATCTTGTCCTTAAATACTAAGTCGTCCTTTTTTAACATTCTTTCGAAATTTTCAAGATAATTTTTAGGATAAAGTAAAATGCTGTCTGTTAATTCTAAATTATATTTTGAATAATCTACGGAAAAAAAAATGTTTAATATTTTTTCCATAATTGTTTCGTTATCTGGAGTTTTTAAGAGACATTTGGGAAACGGAGGTGAACTTTCGTTAGATGAACTTTCGTTGGATAAACTTTCGTCTAATGGACTTTCGTCTAATGGACTTTCGTCTAATGGACTTTCGTTTAATGGACTTTCGTCTAATGGACTTTCGTTTAGTAATCCTCCGGCTAGAAAAATAAGAGAAATTTGTCTCATAAATCAATCTCCCCTTTTATTAGTAACCAGTTTTCTAAGGTGTTGTATTGAATATTATATTTTTCAAGGTAATTAGAAAAATTTTCTTTATTTAATTTTTTTATAAATTCTTCATTAGCAAAGTTCAAAGATTTTTTTATTCCTGAAATTAATATAGCGTCAAAAAAATAGTTTTCATTTTTAAAATATTTAAAACACATTTCTAAAACGTTTAGAGGGAGGTTTGCTAGGAAAACTGTTTTACTAAACCTTTTTCTTAATTTTTGTAAATTCAAAACGTAAGGATTACTTGCCAAAATAGGCACGATTTCTAGTTTGTTTATATTGAAATTAAGTAAGGATTCTTTTAAGCTTTTGAAAGAAATTTCTATTGGTATTATAGTGGAATGTGGGATAATTTTTTGGGAAGCTATTGATAGGATTCCACTACCTGAACCGTAATCTATTATTAAGGTTTCATGATTTTTAAATTTTTCAAGTAGGGATTTAAGGTTATTAAGCATTAGTTTGGTTGTGGGATGTGCACCTGTGCCCTGAGCAAAATTTAGCGATCTTATATACAATGGAATTTTAGAGTATTCCCCTATCCTTGGGGTTATAACGAAATCTTCTAATTCTATATCCTCTGTCATATCTATTACCATTTGCTCATAAATTTGAGTATCTACATAACGGTAAGATATGTAAAAGTTAAAAAATTTAAAGTTTTCAAAAGTGTATTCTATTAAATTTTTAAAAAATTCTTCTTCTTTTTTGGGTATTACTATTAAAGATGGCGGGTTTAGATTTAGTAAGTAAACAAATGTGGTATTAAGAAATAGAAAATTAAGGAGTTGTTTAAGAGCTTTCTCAGGGCTTTGTACAAAATTTTGTTGAGTATCAAGGGTAATGTTAATAACCTTGATTTTTTGAGGAACTTCCATTTATCAATGTTATTCTCTGAAAATGTTTAGAAATCCTTTAAATTATTGACCTTCGTGTTGCTAAGGAGACAAAAATTGATATAATGAATCCGTAAGACCTAAGAGAAGGGAGGCAATGAGCTAGAAAGCAGCACTGGAAGAAAGAAACTCAAGCTCTTCGTGCCAAGCTCAATTCTGGTTGCCCTCTCTAACAAAGTCACAGAGGGAGCGACTGGTTCAGATCTTGCTTGATGGACTGCGTGTATCGGGTTTATTTACCGACTTATGGACATTGGCTAGGGTAGCTTAGGTGATATAGCGGGAGTTTGGGGTGCGTTATCATCAAGGATATGTGTGGTATATCCTCCTAGATCTTGGCTGGAGCCCCCAGAAAGCCGCCCGCTGGCTCGGGGGAGCGGGATGAAGAAGCCATTACTGTATTTCCAGATTTATCGCCATAACATCCGATCTGAACAGGTGTTTGCCTTTCTGACTTAGCTTAGACGGCATTTGGGGCGGAAGTTTATCTTGGTGTTGGATAGATACAGCGTGTATCGGAAAGCTGTGCGGTTATTTAAGGCGAGATACCCTTTAATTCACAAAGGTCAATAAAGTTCTTTAATCGTTTTAATTTTCTTTAATAATCTATTGAATTTTGAGATAGTTGTGTTAAGATTAAGGTTTAATCTTTCTGAAATTTCTCTAAAACTTAAACCTTCAATTATTTTCATTTTTAGTATTAATTTTTCTTCTTCTGAAAGATTTTTAAGTAATTTTTCGAAATAATCTTTAAATTCAATTTCTTTTTCTATTTCTCTTTGTTTTAAATCTTGTATATTACTAGAGTTAGCTTTTTGATATTTTGTATAAAGCTTTTCTTTATTTTTTGCTTTGTAGTAATCTATAACCCAGTTACGTGCTATTTTGAAAATATAGGAAGCTGGATTATTTATTAGAGTTAATTTTATTTTCAAAAAGAATTTAAAAAAAATTTCGTTAATAAAATCTTCTACTTCATGTATTGGTAATTTTTTGATAAGGTAAGAGTAGAGCTTGTGGTAATTATCTTTGTATATTTTTTCTAATTGCTGATTTTCTAGATTTTTCATAAATTTAATGTATTAAATTTTTCATAACATAAATTTAATGTATTAAAGTTCCATAATTTATTGTGTTTCTTCTTTAATTTCTTTTTTAATTTTTTGCAAAGATTCCTCTACTTTACTTTCTAATTTATTTTTCATTTCTTGTATTCTTAATTCCATAATTTTTATGTTGTTTTGATGGATATTTCTTAGAATTTCTTTGGCTTGGGTATCAAATTCTTCTTCCTTTATTTTGCTTTCTTTATATTTTATTATAGATTCTGTAAGATTTGTTTGGTTATCTATTTGTTTAGCAAATAGCTTTTTTAGATCAGGGTTATTGGTTTCATTAATATTAAGATACATTCTTCCGCAGATTCTTAAAAGTTTTTTATACATTCTTGGGTGTTTATCTTTTATAGATTGCAAAAAATTAAAAGTTGAGGGATGATTTGATTTTAGATAATTCCAAAAGTTCTCATTTTTTTCTATATCTTTAATTTTCTTTCTTTTTGTAGATGATTTTTCGTAATGTTTTTCATAATGTTTTTCGTAATTTTTTTCGTATACTATGGATTGGATACTTTGTTTTGAGTTATTTAAATTGGATGTTTTATCGGTATTTTTCGAATTATCACTGTACACTAGAAATAAGCTAATTGAGATTAGAAAAATAGATAGAGTTAAAATTTTTAAAGTTTTTCTAATCACGGTAAATCACACCTCCTTTTACTTCTTCTTCTATCTCCTCAAATTCAAATATAATTTTTTCTAAGTAATCATTTTTTAAAACACTTTGGTTTATAACATTGTCTTTGTGTATTTGATCTTTAGGATATATGATAAAAACAAATACTAAAAATCCTATGAATACCAGTGTAAAGGAGC
>JBKBIY010000101.1:0-4286 GCA_046294045.1 bacterium
TAAAAGTGGGAGAATACTTTCCTTACTGTAAAGTGAAAGCTTACTACCAAGGAGGAATAAAAGAACTGAATCTCGAAGAATATAAAGGCAAATGGTTGGTAATAGTTTCCCATCCTGCAGCTTTCACTTCTGTATGCCAAGAAGAATTAGTAGAACTGTCCAAAATTTATCAAGAATTTCAAAAATTAGGAGCAGAATTAATGTCACTAAGCACAGACAGCGTATATACCCTTAAAGCTTGGCAACAATCCGAACCATCCATGAAAAATATTCAATTCCCCATGCTATCTGATTCCACACATAATCTTACATGCTTACTAGGAACATACGACGAAAAAACAGGATTAACAAGAAGAGGTACCATCATAATTAACCCCGAAGGAGTAGTAACACACTTATCAATTAATGATTACTTCATAGGAAGAAATACAAATGAAATCTTAAGAACATTAAAAGCTTGTAAATTTGTATACGATAATCCTGGAAAAGTCTGCCCACCAAACTGGGATACCGAACT
Source organism: bacterium (assembly GCA_046294045.1). GTDB lineage: Bacteria > DRYD01 > DRYD01 > DRYD01 > DRYD01 > DRYD01. The sequence goes on from JBKBIY010000101.1 coordinate 518, forward strand.
AGTTAATAAATAATTAACATGGACCACGAAAAACTTAGTTTCTACTTCGCAATTTCTTTATCATCCATATTTATTGCAATATTTACCTTTGTATATTTAGTTTCTAAAAAACAGGAACACTTAGAAAACAAAAATAATATAACAGAAAAAAAAGGAAACATAATAATAGACTTAAAATTCAGTAACAAAACAATAAACAATACTAATTCATCAATCAGTTTGACAATATACATACAAATAGACTCCATAAATTTCAAAAAACTCTTATCTTTAAAAGAAAATTCTTATAAAAACATAAAAACTCTTATAGAAAATATAAATCCACAAGATCCAAAAAGCCAAGATATGGAAACAATCAAGGAAAAAATAGAAAAAATCTTAACAGAAATATTTTCAAAACTAGAAATTAATCCCAAAAAATTGTCAATAGAATTAACCAAAAATTAATTATTCATAATTAAGTGATAATCAGATGGAAATAACATTAACAGTAGCTTTCATAACCATCTTAATAGTAATAATAATCCAGCTTTACTTTATCCTTACTTTATACAAAAAAGTACCACCAAACAAAGCTCTAATAGTTACAGGAATGGGAGGTAAAAAAGTAGTAGTTGGTGGTGGTACCGTCGTATTCCCTCTATTACAAATATCCATAGAACTTTCTCTAGAATCAAGAACTATAGATATAAAAACTCCACAAATTTTAACCCTTGATAAAGTACCTCTATCAATAGAAGCCACAGCAATAGTTAAAATAAGCTCAGATACGGCTCAAAGTATATTAAAAGCAGCCGAAAGATTTATAGCTAAATCTAATGAAGAGATAAACAAAATAATTCAAGAAATCTTAACAGAAAGCTTAGCGAAAACAGTATCCCAAACTACCTTAGACTCAATTCTTAATAAAAGAGAAGATTTTATTAAACAAGCCACCCAAAATATAAACGAAAAATTAGAAGAAGTAGGAATAACACTTGAAAACTTATCAATAAAAGAAATAAAAGACTCTTCAAACACAATAAAATATACTATAGACCCAATGGTAATAAATATAGAATCAAATAATCTAACCCTTGATAAAAAATTAGTAAACATTAAATCTACTCTAGGTATAAAATTTGATTTATCTAATCTAAAACAAGCAGAAACTTTTCTTAACATATCTGAAGATAAAAAAATATCTACCCTAAAAGAAATATTTGATAGCAAAATAAAAGCCTTCATATCAGATCATTTACAAAAGGTTTCCTATTATTTTCTCAATCTTTTTAAAAATTTTTTTTAAAAATTTTTTTAAAAATTTTTTACAATTTTCCCTTGAAAAACTCAAATACTTTAAAAACACTTTTCCATATGATAAAAATAGAAAATTCAATTAAACCTAAAACCAAAACTTCTTCACAATTAAACACAACTTTAGATAAAAACCAAAATTTAAACTCAAAAAATTTAACAGAAAATATAAACTTAGCAAGTATTAAAGATAAATTTTATACCTTTTTGGAAAACGAGATAAAAAACTTGAAATCCCTTTCTTCTACCTCTGGTTTTTTAGGTATCATAAAAACATTTTTGTATACGTATAATTTGGCACTTTTATTTACTAGTTTAACTTCGTTAATACTACCCTTTTACATATCCTTACCAATAGGAGCTACAATAGCAAGCACTTCACTAATATTAAAAGAAAAATCATTTATAAAAAAAATGAAAGAAAAATTAAATAAAAATTTTTCCGTACCAGAAAAAATAGGAAAAATCTTTAACCTTATTCCTTTTAAATACCCCTCAATAATAGCGGACACTCAACAAAAAGAGGAAATTATTAAAATACTTGACAAACTTCCACTAAAAGTAATAAATAATTTATCTACAATAGAAATAAACAATGAAATAACTAACAAACACGACGCTTTTGGTATGGTATTTGATTATCTGTATAAAACACCAGTATATTTAAATTCAAATCCCTACCCTCATACTCTAGAGTACATCCTTACACACGAAATAGGCCATACAGTAGATTTAGGATTTAAATTTGTACCCTTAAATTACAAAAGCTCTTGGTTTATTGTTCCTAAATATCCCTGGGGTATAAAAAATTTTGTAAGTTCGTATGCCGAGTCATCAAGCGCAGAAGACTTCGCAGAAAGTTTTGCCCACTTCTTTCTGGATCCCCAAAAATTACAAAAAACCTCCCCCTATAAATACTACTTCATAAAACACATTATCCACCAAAACCCACTAGAAAAACTATTTGATAACAAATTCTTTAGAACCGTAGGAAAAAAAATTTTAGAAACCACTAGCAAATTCCCAACAATAAGAAATATCTTAGATATATTTGGACACTACTCTGCAAATAAAACAATATCAGAAGGTATTGAAAAATTAATACAAGCTAAAGAAAATAACAACAAAAACAATCTTATAGATTCAAAATTCACCCTACTTTCAGGATTATTACTTGCTAAAAAATCAATATACTCTTTACCCTTATTACCTCTTAAATTCCTTAGCAAAAAATTACTTAATAATGAAAAAATAAAAAATTCAAGAATTTACAAAAAAATCGTGGATTTTATGGATAAAGGTTTAAGCTTAGCCTTAAGCTTCACAGTAGGTCCACTATGGACAACAATATACCAAACTTTGGAAACAAATTCCGAGCCCAAAGATAAACTTTTAGTATTCCTTAGCGGTTTTTCAAGCTACTTAACTATACAGATTTTGAAATTTATCTTCCCACCCTTTATACCTATTTTGTCTACAATACAATCCCCCGCTACTTTATTAGCTACCGAAGGAACAAAAATTCTCATTAAGGCTTCCAAAGAAAAAGATTAAAATCTTGATTATATACTCTTTCTATTTTATCAATTACTGGTAATATAAGTGTTTCAAGGGTTACGGATACAATACCTTTTTTAAGATGCCCACCAATTAAACCATACTCTCTTGTGGAAAGAGATATGTGAGCATGAATCATAGGAACTTCTTCAGCGTATCTATAAGAAATATTTCCCATTAAAGAAATTACTTCAAATTCTTCATTTAATTCTTTATCTATGTAAGATTTTGTATTATAATCATAAAAAGAAATGACAGCATTTTTAAAAGCTCCTATTGCCCAGAAAAAAGCACTTTGAATCTGCGTTTTTGTAGCGATTTCTTCTAAACAACTTATAAATTCCTCATCCCTATCTATCCTAACTATTATTAACTTTTTGTCTGCAGATGTTTCGTAAAACTTCATAATTTTAGTACTTCCAATTAATACTTCCAAGTTATCTCTATTTTATCAAAACCAGTATAAGGTACTAGATTTTTAGGTATTTTTATTGAATTATCTTTTTGTTGATAATTTTCAAGAATTGCTATTATCACGCGAGGTAGAGCTAATCCTGAACCATTTAGGGTATGAACATATTCAGGTTTAGAAGCGGGTGTTCTTCTAAATCTAATGTTAGCTCTCCTAGCTTGGAAATCAAGTACATTACTACAAGAGCTTACTTCAAGCCATTCTTTACATCCTGCAGCCCATACTTCTATATCATAAGTCTTAGCAGCGGCAAATCCTAAATCTCCACTACACAATTTTACAACTCTATACGGTAATTCCAGAGCTTTTAGTATATCACAAGCATCTTGAACAAGTTTTTCTAACTCTTGATCACTATTTTCAGGAAGAACAAATTTGTATAATTCAACTTTGTCAAACTGGTGTCCCCTATTTATTACTCTAACATCTTTTCCGGCTGCTATT
>JBKBIY010000102.1:0-4282 GCA_046294045.1 bacterium
ATCTTACTGTCTTTTACAAGCTCTTCTATTTTTTCTATAGGAAATGGATAGAAAACTACGGGCTTTATAATTCTAAAACCATACCCTTTATCCAAATTAATTTTCTCAACTACTTCCTTGACCGAATGATAAGTAATACCATATGAAATTATACAAATTTCTGGATTATTACCAAAATCCTCAAAAGACAAGTAATATTCATTAAAATTAGACAGTTTTCTCATTCTTTTTTCTACCATTTTTTTTCTTATATTTCTATTTTCTGTTATGAATCCGTTTTCATCATGTTCATTTCCTGAGGTTTGGAATTGCAATCCTTTTGTACCTATCATAATTCTAGGACTTATTCCATCTTCGGTATCTTGATACCGCAATATTTTATTAGTGCTTATGTTATCTTCAGAATTAATAAATTTTCCTCTATCAATCTTCAATTTTTCTAAAACTTCGTCTGATATATACTTTGTAGTATAGGCGTTTTCTCCTAAATTAAGATCTGAAAGGATTATCACAGGTAATTGGTATTTTTCTGCTAAATTAAAAGCTTCAAATCCCAAAATGAACATTTCGTAAGGATCTGAAGGGAAAATAACTATTTTTTCAGTATCTCCATGTCCCATGAATAAAGTCATAAGTATATCCCCATCTTCGGTTTTTGTAGGTAAACCTGTAGAAGGCCCTCCTCTTTGGATGTTAGCTATAACGATTGGTGTTTCGGTAGCGTAGGCGTAACCTATACCTTCAACCATAAGAGACAACCCCGGACCGGAGGTAGCGGTCATAGCTCTTACTCCAGCTAAAGCGGCACCTATAACCGAGTTAATGGCTGAGATTTCATCCTCAGTTTGTACGGCTACACCCCCAAAATTTTCAATGTTCCTTACCATATTTTCAAGAATACTACTAGCAGGAGTAATAGGATAACCTGCAAAATATTTACAACCTGCAGCCAATGCTCCCATAGACAAAGCTTCATTACCACTCATAAGCATCATTTTTTCACTATTTACATTAACCTTGGTTACACTCTTAAACTTGTAACCATTGGAAATTATTAAATCTCTAGCTATTTTATATCCTTCAAGAAAAGCTCTTTTGTTTTTATCAACAAGTTCTTGTGACTTTTTAGAAAATCTTCTCTCTATTTGCTCAAATATGTAAGAATAATCCATATTTTCAAATATAGCCAAAGAAGCACCAATAGCTACCATATTCTTTGATATAGCAACACCTGTAACTTCCCTAGCTATTTTAGCTAAAGGAATAGACAGTTTTATGGAATCTATTTTATCAATAGATTTTAAATTAACCTCCTCATCAAAAATAATAAAGGTATCTGGTTTTATCTGTTCTTTAGACACTTCTACGGAATCTTGATCTAAAGCCACAAGCACATCAACTTTTTTTAATCTGGTAAAAACTGGCTTATTTGAGAATATAACTTCAAAGGTAGTATTTCCACCTTTTATTCTGGAAGAGTATTTTCTATAGGTAGCTATCTTAAATCCATTTTTAAAAGCATTAAAAGCAAAAATATGACCTGATGAATCTATTCCTTCCCCCTGCTCTCCTGAAATCTTCCATACATACTGCATTAGATAAATTCCTCCTTCTATTCTTTTACTCTTACTCTTTTTAACTGTTTTTAACTATTTTCTATCCTTTTACTACCCCTATAGGTTTTAATTTAGCGACAATAGAAGATATACCTACTTTATTAACTATGTCTACCACGATAGAAGCATCTTTATAAGCCTGTGGAGCTTCCTCTACAACAGTAGATTTACTTGAAGCTCTAATAGAAATACCTTTTCTTTTAAGATCTTCCAGTAAGGTTTTATAATCTATTTCTTTTTTGGCAGCGTTTCTACTTTTTACCCTTCCTGCACCATGGCATGTATGCCCACATGTTAATTCATAAGCTTTTTGAGTACCAACTAATATGAAAGAATATCTTCCCATGTCACCAGGTATAAAAACCGGCTGTCCTATTGATTTATATTTTGATGGTAAAGATTTGTGTCCAGGAGGTAAAGCTCTTGTAGCTCCTTTCCTATGCATTATGAGTTTTATATTTTTGTTTTTTAGTGGATAGTCCTCTATACTAGCCATGTTATGACTTATATCATAAACCGTTTCTATTTTAACCTCTTTACCTAGAACTTTTTTGAAAGCTTGTCTTACTTTATGAGTGATAATTTGTCTATTTAAATGGGCGAAATTAGCTGCTGTATTCATTGCTTTTATATATTTTTGACCTTGAGAACTTGAAGCGGGTACACAAGCAAGCTGTTTATCAGGTACATTTATTCCATATTTAGGCATACTTTTTAGCATAATATTAACATAATCCGTTGCTATTTGATGTCCAAAACCTCTTGAACCACAATGAATCATTACTACTATTTGATTTTTATATATTCCCAAAACCTTTGCCGCTTCCTCATTAAATATCTCCTCAACAATTTGAAGTTCAAGAAAATGATTCCCCGAGCCCAATGTACCAAACTGAGATTTACCTCTTTCTAAAGCTTCATCACTAACGCAATCGGTATCTATTTCCTCCTTAACTCCTCTATCTTCAACAAGTTCAATTTCCTCAAGTATTGCCATATCATTTTCCAAAGCCCAATTCAATCCTTTTTCAACCACTTTCCTTAATTCACTTTTAGATAGTTTTATATCACTTTCAGAAGACACTCCCGATGGAACATAGTCATATAAAACATCTAAAAGTTTTTCCTTTAGATTTTCTTTTAATTCATGGAAGATTAAATTTGTTTTTAACAATCTTACTCCACAGTTGATATCAAATCCTATTCCTCCGGGAGATATAATTCCTTCTTCTTCGTAATCAGTACAAACTACTGCTCCTATGGGAAAACCATAACCCCAATGCACATCAGGCATTATAAAAACAAATTTTACCCCTTTTAAAGAAGTAACATTTAGTATTTGCTGTAAACTCTGATCTTTTACAATATCATCTAATATTTTTTGATTCGCAAATACAAGCGCTTCCGCTTTAGAAAACCCTTCTTTGTATATCCTATAAACGTACTCTTCTACCTGTTCTATCTCTTCAAGCTTCATATTAATAAAAATTCATAATTTTAATACAACTGCTCTTTACCAGAAAACTTACCTCTAAACACAAAGTAACTGTAATAGGTATACAAAGCAACAAAAGGTAATCCAACAGCAATTATCACTATCATTGCAGTTTGAGTAACAGAAGAAGAAGAATTAGATAACATTATTCCTGTGTTTTCTAACCCCCTAATAACAAAAGGATATTGTATTAATCCTACTAAAATCCATGAAAATAGTAAAATAGCCGTTGAAATCCAAAATTGATAATTTTTAATAATCATCAAAATTACTGATAAAATTACAATAACTGCTGAGACTATCCAATAAAATATACTTAAATCCTTAAACATATGATGTGTCCAAAAAACAAAAATTATAAATAAAGCTATAAATATTGAATTGAATAAATTAAGCATATTTTTTGCCTTTTGAACTACTTCACCCTCAACTTTTATTAAAATATATCCCATAGCGTGGACAACAAGTAAACTTAAACCCAACAAGCCCACAAGCAAAGCATATGGTCTTAGTAATGTAAAGAAATTTCCACTGTACCATAAATCCTGATTAAGAGGTATTCCCATTATAACATTACCTAAAGCTACACCAAAAAGTAAAGAAGGGATTAAGTTTCCGACAAAATACGAATTAGCCCAAAAATTTTTTCTTGCCTCGTCTTTAAGATAAAGTTCTATTGCTGCAACGGAGAGAATAATTGAAACAAGTACGATAAATAGTGCTAGGAAGAATCCTCCAAATAGTGTTGCATAAGCTTGTGGGAAAGCTCCCCACATCACAACTGCAGCTGCGATCAACCATACTCCTGCTCCATCCCAAAACGGAGCAACCGAATTTAATACAGCCTTCTTATCTTCATCACCCTTTGCTATGAAAGGAAAAACAGTACCACTACCCAAAATAGGACCATAAAGAAAACAATACACAAAGAAAGCTACCCCCAATACTATGTAAAGTATATCTTGAGTTGGCATATTACCTCCCCCCTTCTAATAAACTAGTTACCAAAAGAAGAAGCGGTTTGAATTTCATCACCAATTTTCTCCTCAGTTTTAAAATCAGCAGGACTAAATTCTTTAATAAACTTTGTTATTAAATAATAAGCTACATAAGTTAAAAATACATACAATACCAGTAAAACTACAATAGTTAATCCTACGTTAAAAGCACT
>JBKBIY010000103.1:0-4252 GCA_046294045.1 bacterium
ATCGACGATTATGCAGGGGTAGTTATATTTTTGGATTAATTTGTAGGTTGCGCAGCTACCTATATATCCGGCTCCGCCTGTAACCAAAATACTCATGCTTCAGCTTTGGCAACCGCAAAGTTACCTTTTTCCTCCTCTATCCCTTTTATTACCAGTTTATGATATTTAGGTGTTCCTATGATATTGGTTTTAACTCTTATGAAATTATGAGTATAGCCATAGCCGTTTTCTTCCGTTAAAACTTCATAGCATTTGTTTATTCTGGAATTTATGAATTCTTTACTTTGTTGTAGACTTAAAGAAGCTAGAATTTTTTCATATTCTTTTACTCGTTGATGATCTATTTTTATATTTCTGTAGTGGTTATATGCGTAGGTGTATGGGCGAAAAGAAAAAGGAAATATGTGTATTCTATGAAATTTAGCTTCTTTAACAGCTTGTATGGTTTGCTCAAAATCTTTATCATCTTCTCCTGGAAATCCCACTATTATATCCGTTGTTAAACCTAAGTCAGGTATATTGTTTCTAAGTTTTTCAATGATGTTTAAATATTCTTCAACGGTATAATTTCTCTTCATTAAAGAGAGTATTTTATTACTACCACTTTGTAGTGAAAGATGGAGGTGTTTACAAATTTTGTTATTATTTGCTATAGTTTCGATTAATTCTTCGTCTAAGGTTATTATATCCATTGAGCTAAGCCTTAGTCTTGCGTTATCTGGTATATAAGGTGTAATAGTTTTTAGGAGTTTAGCAAGGGAGGTGTTTATATCTAATCCATATTCTCCTAGACATATTCCTGTAAGTGTCACTTCACATCCTATTTCAGGAGTGGATACTATATTTTGAGAGATTTGTTTTATTTCTTGTACTACTTCTTCTATAGGTTTACTTCTGCTTCTACCACGAGTATATGGAATTATACAAAAAGTGCAAAAATGATTGCATCCATCCTGAACTTTTACATAATACTTAAACCGAGTTAATTTTCCATTATTAACGTTATTAACAGGGTATTTTTGTTTTATTATTTCAATTATTTGATCTTTTTGAGTTGATGGGATTACGTAGATGTTGTCATAAAGTAGTATATTATCTCCTACTATTTTCTCTTTTACTTGATTTATGAGGCTTTTGTTAAGAGGGACTATACAACCTGTGATAAATAGAGTTGAGTTAGGATTTGAAGAAAAAACCCTTCTTATGAGTCTATAGGATTCTTTTTCCGCTTTATTTGTAACTGAACAGGTGTTAAAAATAATGATATTTGCATCGCCATTTTTTGATAATTCAAAACCTAATTTAACGAGTTTATCTTCAAAAGATTCTATTTCTGCCTGATTAACTCTGCAACCTAAGTAATAAGTGCTAAACTTCATATGATTTATAATTCTAAAAGTTTAAAGTGATTTCCTTTATAAAGCGATTTCCTTTAAAAGAGAGTTAGGTTTGGAATTAATCTTATTTTTATAAAGCAAAAATTTACTTTTTAATCATTTCGGTGTATTCTTGGTAGTATTGCTTTACTTTTTTGACAAAGTCGGGAGTTTCTCCGTTTTGAGGTATTCCTTTAGCTCTGTCTACTGCTCCTGGTCCTGCGTTATAAGCCGCAAGAGCTAAATCTAAATTACCCTTGTACTTCTTCAATAACCAAGATAAATATATACTTCCTCCTTCTATATTTTGTCTAGGATCAAAAGGATCTTTTACTTCGTAACCAGATATTCTTTTTATGTCTTTTATGGTAACATCCATTAATTGCATTAATCCTTTAGCATTCCTTTTAGATACTTTTTTAGGGTCAAATGTACTTTCCTGTTTTATAACTGCTTTTATGAGGTTAGGGTCGAGTTCATATTTTCTTGCCATTTTTAAGATTATTTCATCGTATTTATCTTCTCTTGGATTTCCTGTTTTGGCTAAAATATATTCTTTTTCAATTCCTTTTCCTTTTTGAGTTTCCTCTTTTCCTAAAGCTAATTCAAAAGAATCTATTAACTTTTGAGAAGTTTCCGTCTTTTGAAAATGAGAACCTATTTTTCTATTAGAAGTTTCTACTAAAATATTCTCTTTTTGATTATTTACTGATTGATTATTTACTAAAGATGCCCTTTGTAGATTTGTATATACCTGAGTATTTTGTTTTTTATCGTTTATATTCATTTTTTACTTCCCTATTCCGCTTTTTGATAAACTTTTGGAAAATATGTAAAATCTTATGAAATATTTTTCAAGATTTTGTTAAAATTTTATAAAAATTTTGTAAAAACATTGCAAAATTTTTATTTTCCAATTGAAGGTTAAAATTAACTGCTGTTTAATCCATATTTTAGAGTTAATAAACGGGTTTAAGAATAAAGGAGTTAAATAGGGGAGGAGCAAATAAGCAATGATAAAAACAAAAGATTTTGATTTATTTACGCCTACTCAGGAGCATGGTATACTTAGGGAGACCGTAAGGGAATTTGTTAGGAATGAAGTTGAGCCCCAAGCCTTGGAGCATGATATAAAAGAAAAATTTAATATTGAATTATTCAGAAAGCTAGGGGATTTAGGGCTTTTTGGATTAACAATTCCTCAGGAATGGCAAGGAGCAGGAATGGATGCAGTTGCCTCGGTAATTGCCCATGAAGAATTAGCTTATTCAGACCCAGGATTAGCCCTTGCCTATCTAGCCCACTCTATACTATTCGTAAACAACTTCTTCCACAATTCAAACGAATACCAACGAAAAAAATATTTAGAAAAAGTTATTACAGGAGAATGGATAGGAGCTATGGGAATGACAGAACCAGACGCAGGAACAGACGTATTATCAATGAAAACCAAAGCAATAAAAAAAGGTAACTATTACTACATCACCGGAAGAAAAACCTATATAACAAACGGTGCAATAGATAATAATACCCCAGCAGACATATTCCTTATATATGCCAAAACAGGAGAAAACGCCATAAGCACATTCGTCATAGAAAAAGGATTCGAAGGATTCTCCCTAGGGCAAATACTAAAAAATAAAACAGGAATGAGATCATCTTTAACAGCAGAATTAGTATTTGACAATTGCAAAGTACCCGAAGAAAATCTACTAGGCAAAGAAGGAGAAAGTCTTATACATATGATGAAAAATCTAGAAATAGAAAGGTTAACACTTGCTGCAATATCAACAGGAATAGCAGCTAGATGTCTTGAAATAATGATAGACTACTCTAAAAACAGATACGCTTTTGGTAAACCAATAAAAGAATTCGGACAAATACAAAGATACATAGCTGAATCCTACGCAAAATATATGGCAGCAAGAAGTTACCTCTATCACATTGCTTCAAAAATAGATCTTAATAAACCAGGACAAAGAATAGATACAGATGCAATAAAACTATTTGCTTCCACAGCAGCAAAAGAAATAGCAGACAACGCTATGCAAGTACTAGGAGGATACGGATATTTCGCTGAAGCCGTAGTAGATAGAATGTGGAGATCCGCTAAACTCATAGAAATAGGAGGAGGTACCCTAGAAGCACACCAAAAAAATATCACCAAAGACCTAACCAAATATAATCCTAAAATATTCTAAAATACTTTGAAAATTTTCAAATGAAAATCCCAAAAAAGGAGTTTTCAGTATGCAAGAATTAATAATCCAAACCCAAAATAAAATTAGATTTCTTACACTTAATAGGCCTGAAAAAAGAAATGCTCTTAATTACAACCTAATGAAAACTCTGTCTCAAGCAATAAGAGAAGCTAATAATGATCCCGAAATAAAAGTAATAGTTATAAATTCCACATCAGATAAAGCTTTCTGCTCAGGCCTAGATTTAAAAGAACTTAAGGAATTTATAGATAACGGCAAAACAAGAGAGTATTTCCAAGCTTTTTCAGAGATAATCCTAGCTCTTGAAGATAGTATAAAACCTACTATATCAGTAGTTAGAGGATATGCTCTTGCAGGTGGATGTGGTATAGCAGTAGGATGCGATATAACAATCGCTTCAGTAAATTCAAAATTCGGTATCCCAGAAATCAACATAGACATGTGGCCCATGATAATAAGCTATCCATTACTTAAATTCATCTCCCCCAAAAAAGTATTAGAATTATCTTTAACAGGTAGAATAATAGAAGCAAAAGAGGCCAAAGAAATAGGAATGGTATCCTTCGTTCTGGAAGATAACGAATTAGATAACTTTTTATCACAAATTTTAGAAAACCTATCCTCAAGAGAGTTATTAACCTTAAAAATGGGAAA
>JBKBIY010000104.1:0-4242 GCA_046294045.1 bacterium
ATAGTTTTTTTAGAATTCCTACCTAACAAAATTCTAACCAACTTAGTAAGAAAAGGATTTAACAAACAAATAGAGTTCTATTGCCTAGAAGAATTAAATATATAGAAGAATTAAATATATTATAGATTTTCTACCTTAGTGAATTATCCATTAAAGTAATTTTCACTTTTTAAAAAAATTGTGGTATAATATTCCTTATCGAGAATTTGATAGTTAAAAATTTTGAAAACTTGCAAATGATTAGTTATAATTTTTTTTTCGTACTTTAAAAGAATTTCTTTATATCTTTGGGAATATTGCCAAAAGGCAAAATTTTGGGTATACTTCTTAAAAACATCAAAAATTTTTGGTGGAGGAAATACCGCTCTACAAAAAACAATGTCAAACCTCTTTCTATACCTAGAGTAAAAAGTTTTTTCATCCGTGTTTTCAATAATTAATTTTAAGTCAAATATATCACCAATTTTTTGGAGGAATTTACACTTTTTCTGATTAGGTTCAATTAAGGTAAATTTAAAGTTTTCAGGTTTAATTTTTAAATTGTTTAAAGTGATTTTGTTAAATTTTATAGAGATAGCTATTGGTATGCTAGGTGTACCTAAACCAGGACCTATATCCACTATTTCTATGTTTTCTTTATTGAAATATTGAATTATTTCAAGAAGTATTTTATATTGAGCGTAGGAATCTTTTATAAGTACTTCGTATATTTTTTCCGCTTCTTTTTTTTGTGTAAAAGCAGTTATTTCATGAAGATATTTATAAAATACTTCTTTAAGTTGTGGAGGTATTTCTGGGTTAATTTTGTAAATTTGGTTTATAATATTATTCTCCGTAAGATTCTTTTATTGTTTGTTGGATTTTTCTTTTTATTCTTTGTAGAGCGTTATCTACGGACTTAATGTGTTTACCTATGGTTTTTGCTACTTCTTGATAAGACAGTCCTCTAAGGTATTCTGCTAAAACTTTGGCTTCAAGGGAGCTAAGATATTTTTTCATTTTTTCTTTTATATCTTTTGTAAGTTCAAGGGTGATGTATACTTCTTCGGGATTAACATTTCTTGTACTTACTATTACATCACTGAGGACTCTTTCCCCGTTTTCTTCAAATAGGGGTTTATTGAGAGATACGTAGGAATTAAGGGGAGTATGTTTTTGCCTTGTAGCTGTTTTTATGGCTGTTATTATTTGTCTCATTATACAAAGTTCAGCGAAAGCTCGGAAAGAGGTTTTTTTATCAGGATTGTAGTCCCTTATAGCTTTGTATAGACCTATTAATCCTTCTTGAATTATGTCTTCCTTATCTGCTCCAATTATAAAATAAAACTTAGATCTTGCTCTTACAAAGTTTTTGTATTTATTTATAAGTATTGATATTGCTTTTTTATTTCCTTTTTTAGCTAACATTACAAGCTCATTATCTTTTAAATCCTTCATATTGTCTTGATTGTTTAAGGATTCATTTACTATTTCATCAAATATGGTAGGAGATGTTTTTTGTGTGTTTTTATTTTTCATATTTTTCTCCTTCCCTAACAAAAGCATATTTTTTCTCCTTTCTATTATTTCATTATTTGATTATATTTTTCCTTAGCTTTTTTTGACATTTTTTAGGTTTTTTGTAAAAAAATTGTAAAATTTTTTAAGACGTTTGTAGGAAATTATTTCTACAGGAAATAGAAAAATCCTTTCTTGTTTATGGTGATAGGAGGATATTAGCGTGCCCGAGGGGACTCGAACCCCTAACCTCAGGATCCGCAATCCTACGCTCTATCCTATTGAGCTACGGGCACAAATTTTTTACAAATTTTTACAAACTTTTGCAAATTTCTCCAAAAATATATCATTATCCTCTTTTCTAGGGCTTATAGTAACCCTAATATAAGATCCCATATTCATATCTGAAGCTGGTCTTACTATTACACCTTCTCTTAATAAACTTTCATAAACCCTAACATGATCTTCCACCTTTACAGCAATAAAATTAGCATAAGTAGGTATGTAATCTACTTTCATCTCATCAAGCTTTTTATAAATGTAATACTTATTCTTAATAATTTTTTTTATTTTTAAAAGTAATTTGTCGTATATTTCCAAGGAATAAATTGCAGCTTTTTGAGCTAACAAATTAACATTAAAAGGAAGCCTTACGTTATTCAATGCCCTTATTATATAAGGATTAGAAAAAGCTATACCTATTCTTAGCCCAGCCAAAGAAAAAACCTTTGAAAAAGTCCTTAAAACTATTAAATTCTCAAATTTATCAACTAATTCCCTTCCATCATGATAATACGGACTGTCCACAAATTCAAAATAAGCTTCATCCAGTATAACTAGAATATGATTTTTATTACAGTACTCTAACACTTCCATTAAATCATCTTTTGTAATTATGCTACCTGTAGGATTATTAGGACTACATATAACAACTAACTTTACTTTCTTACCTTCATTCATAATTTTTTGTAAACCATCAATAACATCAGCTGATCTTATTTGATATTCCTTTGGTTTTAAATCATATGTAATATGCTTTGCACCAAATAAATTTGAATCTATGTAGTATATAGCAAAAGTGGGATGTGGACTAAAAACAATATCTCCTTCCTTTACAAGAATATGGTATATATATCGAATTAATTCCACAGCCCCATTACCTACAACAATTCTCTCCTTTTCAATCCCATAAAATTTACTTAAACTCTCAAGAAGATAGTACATACTATCATCAGGATAATAGTATATGTATTGCAGATCATTTTTAAGTTTTTTAATAATGTATTTATCAACACCACTAAGATTCTCATTTGAAGCCAATTTTAATATCTTAACCGCTTTATTTCCAAATACTTCTCTTTTTATCTCTTCTATAGGTTTACCAGCTTTGTATCTTACAAGATTATAAGCTCTTTTATCTATAAGGTCTTCTATCCACATTTTGCTAATCTCCTTTTATTTTTACCATTTTAACATCGTAAATAAACCAGATTTCCGAAGGCAAATATAACCTCTTTATTCCTAGTACTTTAGAAATATGCTCTACACTAGTATACGTAGTAAGCAAAGATTTATGTATTTTTATATCATTGTCCAAATTTTTCAAAATTTCTTGATTAGAAGAAAACGTTCTTTCCATTTTATTTTTTTCAGATAAAACAAAAATGTAAGTTATCAAAAGTAAAAACGCAAGTAAATAAAATGATAGATTTAGCAATTTTGATAACAAAAATTTTATCTCGTTCCTTATTTTTTTTTCAGATTCTTTTAATTCTTCTTCACTTAATTCCGTTAATATCATAATAAACCACTTCTTCTAAAACGTTCGTATTATACCCACCTTCCAAAATAAAAATTACATTTTTATATTCAGTACTTTTCATTAATATTTTTTTAATGGTATTTATTCCATCGATTGAAGCTGTCATATAAGTAATAGGATCATGAGAATGTATATCGTATCCAGCGGATACTAGCAAAAATTCAGGTTCAATTTTTTCATAAACTTCTCTAAAATTTTCTTCATAAACCTGTTTTAATTCTTCGTCACCGGCATAGATAGAAAGGGGAAAATTAAAATTATACCCAATCCCTTTTGACCTTCCGATTTCCTCTTTTAAGCCCGTAAAAGGATAAAATGGATAAGCATGCGTAGAAAAATAAACTACACTGTCATCTTCATAAAATATTTCCTGAGTACCATTACCATGATGAGCGTCAAAATCAACAATCATTATTTTCTTTATGTTGTGATAAAATTGTAAATATCTTGCTAGTACGGCTACATTATTTATCAAACAAAAACCCATTGCTTTATTACTTTCAGCGTGATGCCCCGGAGGCCTTACATAAGCAAATCCATAAGAATTATTCTTTACAACCCACGAAGCCAAACCAAACAAAAGTTCCAAATTAGTCAAAACAACATTTAAACTTTCAGAAGTAATATAAGTATCCGGATCAATAAAATCTATCTTTTTTGTTTTATTTATCCTCTTCTTTAAATAATCCAAATATTCTATTGAGTGAACCTTGTTTACAATATCCCATACTTCTTTGGTATATTCTAATTTTTTAGCAACGAAAAATTCATATTTTTCACTATTCTTCTCTACAAGAGAAAGTATTTTTGATATTATAGATTTTGTGCGCTGAGAATTTTCAACATGCGATTCCAAATCATGCAAATAATCTAATTCATTATAAGCTAGTGCTATCATTTTTAGGAATCTTCAACTTTTGAAT
>JBKBIY010000105.1:0-4236 GCA_046294045.1 bacterium
TACAATGCTTTTCTTATTGCAAAATTAATAACAAACGAAAGGAAAATTTGTTTATGAAAAAGGTTTGTATTTTAGGTTCAACGGGATCAATTGGTTTTCAAACTTTAGAAGTTATTTCAGCTTACCCTGAGGATTTTAAAGTTCATTCCATTGCTTCTTATGGGAGAAATCCTAGTAGTGTGATTATGCAAGTTAAGAAATATAAGCCAAAGTATGTTGCTGTATTTGATGAGGAGGTAGCTAAAAAAATATCTCAAGAGGTGGAGTGTAAAGTAGTTTCTGGCGTTGAAGGATTGTACAGTTTAGTAGAGGATGGGGAAGTTGATATTGTTGTAAGCTCTATGATAGGTTTTGTAGGTTTAAAACCTACCTTAAGAGCCTTGGAAAGCGGGAAAGTAGTAGCTTTAGCAAATAAGGAATCTATTGTAGTAGGTGGACCTATAATAAGGAATTATTTAAATCAGATTGTACCTATAGATAGTGAACATAGTGCTCTTTTTCAGTTGATGGAAAATAGGAATATTGAAGATATAAAGGAAGTTATATTAACTGCTTCGGGTGGTCCTTTTTGGAGAAAATCTTTTGAGGAGTTAAAGAATGTAACTCTTGAGGAGGCTGCTAAACATCCTGTATGGAAGATGGGGCATAAGATAACTATTGATAGTGCGACTTTGATGAACAAAGCTTTAGAGATAATGGAAGCTCATTTCTTATTTTCTTTACCTTATGAAAAGATAAAGGCAGTGATTCATCCTCAAGTTTTTGTACATTCTTTAGTAGTTTTCAAGGATAATAATGTTATAGCTCATATATCTAAGCCTGATATGAGGATTCCCATTTTTTATGCTTTATTTTATCCCGTTAGGAAGGTTAATGTTTTTTCTAGTTTCAGTTATGGTGATTTAATTGGTAAGAGTTTGGAGTTTTATGAAGTGCCTAATCATTTTAGATCTATAAATCTTGCCTATTCGGTTTTGGCCAATGGAGGGGTTTTCCCTGCGATTTTAAATGCTGCTAATGAAGTAGCTGTTGATTTGTTTAGTAAAGGAAACATAAAATTTACTGATATATTTGACATTGTTGAGGATACTATAAATTGTTATGGTGGAAATAATCCCCGAAATTTAAGTATTGAGATTTTAGAGGAAATTGATAATTGGGCAAGAAATACAGCTTTAAATCTTGCTCATAAATGGAAAATATATAAAAGTTAGAAAATGATTTACGCTGTTAATAAAAAGCTAAGGGATTTTCACGTACTTGAAACGATAGAAGCTGGTATATCCTTACTTGGTGCTGAAGTTAAGGCAATAAAAAACAGGAATTTATCCATTAACGATGCTTTTGTAAAACTTAAAAATGGTGAATTTTACCTGATTAATCTCAATATTATACCTGTATCTTCAAATTCCTTTTTTGAGAGGTTTGATCCCCTTAGACCGAGAAAACTATTATTAAAAAAAAATGAAATAAAAAGATTAATAGGAAAGATAAAGGAGAAGGGATTATCAATAATTCCGACAAAAGTTTATCTAAAAAATAGATGGATAAAAGTCGAATTAGCTTTGGTAAAACATAAAACTAAATACGACAAAAGAGAGGAAATTAAAGAGCGTGAAGTTAAAAGAAAAATCCAAGAAATAATGAAAAGGAAAGCTATAAGGTAATATGGGTAGAGGAATTCTTTCTATATTCCCTAAGCAAGTCGATTTTTTTAAATACCTTTGTGATTGCTCAGATATGCTTATAAAAGTTTGTCATGAATTAAAAAATCTTTATGAAAATCCAACTGAAGAAAATTTTAATAAAATAATTGAGATTGAACATCAGGCTGATAAAATAGTGTATGAATATAGGCATAAGTTAAATGAAGTGTTTATTACTCCGCTTGATAGGGAAGATTTGCATCAAATGATGATGAAATTAGATGATATAATAGATTTTGCCAAATCTTCTGCTGAAAAATATTTTCTATATAAACCTAAAAAAAGATATGATTTTATAGATCAGATAACGGAAGTGTTGATTCAATCTGCGGTAAAGGTTAAGGAACTAATGGGTGTTTTAAAATCTCAACAAGATCAGATAATAAAGATAGTTAATGAAATATGTGAATTAGAAAAGCAAGCGGATAACATAAACAGAAGAGGTATAGCTACTTTGTTTAATAACGGTGAAGATGTTTTAGAAGTTATAAAGATTAAGGAAATATTATCGCAATTAGAAGAAACAGTAGATAGAATGCAGTTATTAGCTATTAATGTTGAAAACAGTGTTTTTAAGCATTTATAGTGTTAAAATACTATGGAGACTGTATTAATTGTATTAGTAATAGTTGTTTTGTTAGCGTGGTTTTTTGATTATACGAATGGTTTTCATGATGCTGCTAATGCAATAGCTACGGTTGTATCTACGAGGGTTTTAACTCCGAAAACTGCTGTTGTTTTGGCCGCTATTTTTAATTTTGTAGGGGCTTTGGTTTCTGTGGAGGTTGCTACTACCATAGGTAAGGGTTTGGTTGATCCGAAATTTATAGATATATATACTGTTTTGGGCGCTGTTACGGGAGCCATTATATGGAATTTGTTTACTTGGTATTTTGGGTTACCTACAAGTTCTAGTCATGCTTTAATTGGTGGGGTTTTGGGTGCTACTTTAGCTCATGAATCTTTTAGTGTAATAAATTTAAAGAATTTGATAAATAAAGTTTTTGTTCCTTCTTTATTAGCTCCTATTATTGGGATAATTGGTGGTATATTTTTTATGTTCGTTTCTTATTTTATTGCTTCAAAAATAAAAGCAAGATATACGAATAAAGTTTTTAGGGTTTTACAGCTTTTTTCGGCGTCATTTATGGCTTTTAGTCATGGATCAAATGATGCTCAGAAAACTATGGGTATAATTGCGATGGCGCTTGTTAGTGCTGGAGTTTTAACTACTTTTGAAGTACCTCTTTGGGTTAAGTTTTCAGCAGCTTTCTTTATGTTTTTGGGTACATTAGTAGGAGGGTGGAGAATAATAAAGACAATGGGAATGAAATTAACTAAGCTTAGACCAATAGATGGTTTTTCTGCTGAGACATCTGCTGCAGCAACCATTATAACAGCTTCTCACTTAGGAATGCCTATAAGTACAACTTATGTTATAACATCTTCAATTATGGGGGTAGGTGTTGGTAAAAAAATTACAGCTTTGAAATGGAGTTTGGTTTTCACTATTCTAACAGCTTGGTTTTTTACTATCCCTGGATCTGGTATGGTAGCTTTCTTAACTTATAAGCTTGTAAAAATGTTCTTGTAAGTTTTTTTCAAATTTCTAGAAATTTTTCTTTCTGAAAGTTACTTTTTATTTTTAAAGGTTTTAGGGTTGGGGGTATAGAATTATATACTAGTATTATGTATGAAATGTTAATTGAAAAAATAAGAGGTAAAGCGGAAGAGATAGCCAGGGATTTGGAATTAAATTTACATGATATAAAAATGTTTAAGAATAGAAAAAATTTGATTTTAAGGTTTACGATATCGAGAGAGGGAGGTACCTCTATAAAGGACTGTGAAATTTATAGCAAAAGAATAGAAAGTTATCTTGATCAGTTGGACGTAATAAAGGAGAGGTATTTTTTGGAGGTACAATCAAAAGGAATAAAATAAGGGGGAATTATAATGCAAACCAGGGCTTTATTAAGTGCAATAAGGCAGCTTGCTTACGAAAAGGGAATCCCTCTTGACAAATTACTTGAGATAGTTGCGGATTCAATTTCTAAATCTTTTAAAAAGAAATATAAGCTAACTCCAACGGTAAAGATAGAGATTGTTAAAGATGATATAAAAATACTTATAGAGAAAGAGGTAGTGAAAACTTTGGATAATGGTAATCCTTTGCAAATTTCTTTAAGGGAAGCTCATAGAAAGTATGATAAGAATTTAAAGGAAGGGGATAAAATATTTGTTGAAGCGGATGACAGGGATTTTTCTCGTTCAGAAGCTCTTATCGTTAAGCAATTACTTACCCAAAAAATTAGGGAACTTGAATACCAAGCTGCTTATGAAGAATTATCAAAGAATTTGAAAAATATTTATATTGGTACCATACGAAAGAAAGATGAAAAAGGTAATGTATGGGTTGAATTTGAAAAATCTATAGGTATATTACCGGTGGTTTATCAAGTAAAAAACGAACCTTATTATGCTAACAAAAAAATGTATTTCCTTTTAATGGGTATAAAAGAAGATAATT
>JBKBIY010000106.1:0-4220 GCA_046294045.1 bacterium
TAAGCTCTTTTATTGTTATATAAACCTTAAGAGTTTTCACAACAAACTCTGAAACTAAAAAACGACAGGTCTTATTATGATTTTGTTAGCATTAAAGGTAAAGAGGAGATGGGTAAGTTAGGTGGAGCGGAAAAAATAGCAAATTTCATAGTAAAGTTTATAAAAGAAATTTCTATTTAAAGGATAACTTAGGAAGATGGTATAAATAAGAAGTAAAGGGGGAAAATGAAGGGAGGAGAATATGGTAGAGATAAAATTTTTTGGAAGGGGGGGGCAGGGGGCTGTTACTGCCGCTAATTTAATAGTACAAGCAGCTTTTAAAGAAGGTAAATTCGGTTTAGCTTTCCCTTCTTTCGGAGCTGAAAGAAGAGGAGCCATTTTAAACGCCTTTGCTAGAATAGATAATAAAGAAGTTAATATTCACCAAAATATTTACAATCCCGACATCGTTGTCGTTTTAGATAAAAAAATAATTCAAATGACCAACATTTTCGAGGGAATTAAAAAACAGGGTATTGTGATAATAAATACTGATGGGTTACCTGAAAAAATTCAAGAATTTCTTCAAACTATAGATTTTGAAGGAAAAATTTTTGTTGTTAACGCTACCAAGATATGCGTTGATTTAAATTTGGTTATTTCTGGTTGGCCAGTGGTTAATACCGCTATACTTGGGGCTTTGTCAAAAGCTAGTGGAATTGTTAAAATTGATTCTTTAATTGATACTATTAAAGAAAATTGGCCAGGTAGTATTGGTGAAAGGAATGCTTTGGCTTGCAAGAGAGCTTATGAAGAAACTCAAGAATTATTTTTTAAAGATTCTAGTCTTAAAAAGGAGGTAGTATGAAAGTACTTATACCTAAATCTAAACCGGTAAAGGGAGCTGTTGGTAAAACAGGATTATGGAGAACTTCTAAACCTGTTGTTAATCATGATAAGTGTATAAAGTGTGTTATTTGTTGGGCTTTTTGTCCAGAAACTACTATTCTTAGGTTTGCTGATAACTCGGTGGATATAGATTATGAGTATTGTAAAGGGTGTGGGGTTTGTGCTAACGAGTGCCCCGTTAAAGCTATTGATATGGTGGATGATTAAAATTCATAATTTAAAAGGTGAGGTGAGTAATGATGAGTATTATTGAGGATAGAAAAAATGTAGGAACGAATAAAGTTGTGACTGCTAATGAAGCGGTAGCTTTAGCTGTTAAGTATGCAAAAGTTGATGTTGTAGGAGCTTATCCAATAAGTCCTCAAACCAGTATAATGGAGTACTTAACGAAGTTTGTGGAAACTGAGAAGTTACCTATGGAGATAGTAAGGGTTGAGTCTGAGCATAGTGCTATGGCGGTTGCTATGGGTGCTGCTGCTGTTGGAGCAAGAGCTTTTACTGCAACCTCCTCTCAAGGTTTACTATACATGGCTGAAATGGTTTATTGGGTTGCTGGAAGTAGATTGCCTGTTGTTATGGCTATTACAAGTAGAGCTATGGGTGCCCCTTGGATTCTTGGTAATGAGCATACTGATATTATGTTACCTAGGGAATGGGGATGGATGGTGCTGTTTCCTGAAACTAATCAGGAGGTTTTTGATACAATAATACAGGCTTATAAAATAGCTGAAAAAACATTGGTGCCAGTAATAGTTGGTTTAGATGGATTTATTTTAAGTCATACTACTATGCCCATATCCGTTCCTAACCAAGAGGTAATAGATAATTTTATTCCTAAGAACACACCTAAGCCATATGCTCTTGATGTTGATAATCCTTTTACTCATGGTAATGCTGTACATTCAAATGTTTATCTTGAGTTTAGATATGATATTTTTAGGACCATTGAGGAAGCAGAGGAATTGGTTGAGCAAGTAGATATTCAATGGAAAGAATTAACGGGTAGGAGTTATGGAGGCACTGTAGATGAGTATTTATTGGATGATGCTGAGGTTGCTGTTTTAGTAATGGGTGCTTCTTCAGGTGATGCTAGAGAAGCTGCTAAGAATGTAAGAGAAAAATTAGGAATAAAAGCAGGAGTTATAAGACTTAGAAGCATAAGACCTTTTCCCATTAAAAGATTAACAAAAATAGCAAATAAGGTTAAAGCTATAGGAGTGTTTGATAGAAATATGTCTCCTGGATTAGGTGGAATGATTGCTACTGAGTTAAAATTTTCTCTTTATGATCTTGATAAGCGTCCGGTTATTCAATCTTACATAGGCGGGCTTGGAGGTAAGGATGTAAAAGTTTCTGATTTCGAGAAAATTTTTGTCGAATTGGATAATATGGTTAAGGGCAAAGATTCACCTAGTAAGGTTAGATGGGTAGGGCTTGATTTGTCTGCTGTGGAAGCTTATTTCGAGGAGGTGTAGTTATGACTTCTATAAAACAGTTGCCTTATGAAGAGTATTTTTTTGCGGGTAATGGTAGTTGCCCGGGTTGTGGTTTGACCATAGGTTTAAGGAATGTTTTAAAGGCTTTAGGGAAGAATGTTTATATGGTTGTACCTGCTTCTTGTAGTAGTGTGGTGCAATCTCCTTTTCCTAATTCTTCTGCGGGAGTACCTTTATTAAATACTCCGTTTGCTGCTTCTGCTGCTGTATCTTCGGGTATGACAAGAGCTTTGAAGTTGATGAATAAGGACGCTGTAGTTATGGCTTGGGCTGGTGACGGAGGCACTTTTGATATAGGTTTGGCCGCTTTAAGTGGTGCAGCAGAAAGAAATGAAGACATACTTTATATATGTTATGATAATGAAGCTTATATGAATACTGGAGGGCATAGATCCGGTGCTACTCCCTTAGCTGCCTTTACAGGTACTACTCCAACAGGTAAAAGAGAAAATAAAAAAAATGTTCCTTTTATTATGGCTCATCATGGAATACCTTATGTAGCTACCGGAAGTATTGCTTTTATCACAGATTTGTATGACAAAATTTTAAAAGCTAAGGATATAAAAGGCTTTAGATATATACAATTTTATTCTCCTTGTACGCCGGGGTGGTTATTACCAACTGAGAAAAGTGTTGAATCTGCGAAATTAGCTGTACAAACCGGTATTTATCCTCTTTTTGAGATAGAAAATGGAGTTTTTAGAGTTAGTCCTCCAAGCAAAGCTTATCTTAAGAAAGAAAAAAGAAAACCACTTGAGGAGTATTTTAGATTGCAAGGTAGATTTAAAAACATAACTGCTGAGCAGATAAAAGTGATAGAAGAGTGGATAGATGAATTTTCAGAAAAGTTAGCTGAACTTGATGGAAAGAAGATAATATAATGAAAAATTTGAAAAATGGATTTTAGTTATGAATTTGAGAGGATTGAGGAAGATTTAAGGTGCCCGCGATGTGGAGGAATAGTCGTGGAAAGCACCGATTTCGAAACCATTTTTTTTTACGACTACATAAGAGAATATTCTTGCGTTATCTGTGGATATAGATTTTGGATAGATTTAAAAGATTTATATATAAAACTTTCACTAATAAAGAAAGGAGAGAATTAGATAGAAGGAGAGGGTTAAATGGATAGGAAATAAAATAAGGGGAAATGGGGGAAAAGTTATGGCTAATGTAATAGTAGTAGGTGGTGGATTAGCTGGATTAATGGCTACTCTAAGGTTAGGGGAAAGGGGGCATAAGGTAAAACTTTTTTCGATAGTACCTGTTAAGAGATCTCATAGTGTTTGTGCTCAAGGGGGAATAAATGCTGCTATAAATGCTAAAGGTGAAGGAGATAGTCCTTTTTATCATTTCTATGAAACTATATATGGGGGTGATTTTTTAGCTAATCAGCCTCCTGTTTTGGGAATGGCTGAACTTGCTCCAAAGATAGTATATCTTTTTGATAGAATGGGTGTACCTTTTAATCGTACCAGTGAAGGTAATATAGATTTTAGAAGATTTGGTGGTACTTTATTTCATAGAACTGCTTTTGCGGGTGCTACCACTGGACAGCAGTTATTGTATGCTTTGGATGAACAAGTCAGAAAACTTGAAAGTGATGGCATAGTAGAAAAATTTGAACCTTTCCAACTTCTTAGGTTAATTATTGACAAAGGTGTATGTAAGGGAATAGTTGTAATGAATTTGTATAATGGAGAGATAGATGCTTATACTGCTGATGCTGTTATTTTGGCTACTGGTGGGTTAGGTTATATCTTTAAGTACAATACCAATAGTATTATAAACACTGGTTCTGCTGGTAGCATTGCTTATCAGCAGGGGGCTTACTGG
>JBKBIY010000107.1:0-4185 GCA_046294045.1 bacterium
AAATACTTTCAACCAAAATTAAGAGAAAAAATAATAAATTTTGTTAAATCTTTACAACCTACAATTTTAGAAGATTTTTATGAACAGATAACCGTTGAAAAAGAAAATTCTATAAATGTTTTTTTATCTATAAATGAAAAAAATATTGTTTTTTCTAGGAAGTTTTTAGAAATATTTGAAGAAATTTTAATAAGGAGTTAGTATGTACGTAGCCATAGGAGGAATACCTTCTGAAATAGCACAAAACCAGAATTTAAGAAAAATCAATTACGAGGAATACGGTAGTTTAAAGAGATTAGAAGAAATTATACTACAAACAGGTTTGTTTAGTAAAAATCAGATTTTCGTAATAGAAAATTTTTCTAAAGCTTTGGAAGAAAATAATCCTACAAAAATACTTGATTTTCTAAAAAAACTAAAGTTTTCTAACGTTATAATAAATTTAGATAATCTAAATTTAATTAAAAGCCAAGAAATAAAAAATTACCTCCAAGAAAACTTTAAAATCATAGATAAGTCAAAAAGTAAACCAAAAGAAGACTTAATAAAAAATTTCATATCTACCCTTCAACAAAAATATGGCTTAGAAAACTACGAAAACATAGAGAAAATGGTTTATTACATTTTAGAAAAAACAAATTATGATTTTTTGCTAACCGAAAGAATTATTGATGACATTTTATTTAAATGCGTTGATTCTATTGATGAAGATTTTATTAATAAAATATCCGAGATAAATCAAAAATTTTTGGATTTTTTCATACTGCAGTATAAAGAAAATAATTTGTTTTACATAGTAAACTTATTTCTTGAGATCTTACTAAAAAAAGATAATATCATTCTAAACAAGAATTATGAGTTGTTAAAAATTTTTCTAGATGAGATAGAAATAGAGGGAAAGATTGAAGAATTTTGGGGATTAATATTTTCCCAAATAGCGGCTATAGTAAGAATATATCATGAATACAAAAAAGTAGGAGATAATTTAAAAATGATTTCCAACAACTTAAGAATGAACTATTATAGAGTAATGATGTTAATGAAATTTGTAAGGAATCTTGATTATCTTGTAAAATATGAAGATTTTAAAGTGGAAAATTTATTTTCAAAAATTTTGGATTCTGAATTAAAGATAAAATCTTTAAGAAGTAATTATAGAGTGGAGATAGAGAGTTTTATTTCTAATTTTGAAAGAGTTATTAAAGAGGATTTTAGTAAATTGGTGTAGTATAAGGTAAATAGAGGTATAATTGGCGGGTCGTCTAGTGGTAGGACATGGGACTTTGGATCCCGTGGCGAGGGTTCGAATCCTTCCCCGCCAGTTAAAATCCCAAAACTCTCTGGATCTAAATCTTGCGAAACACAAAAGCTTTCAAAAGATATTTATTTTTCAAAATATTTGCAAAATTTTTAAAATAATTTTTAACAAATATTTCATAAATTATAGATATAAATAAAAAAAGAGGTGATTCAAAGATGAAAATTTCTAATTCAAATTTAATCAAAAACCAACCTCAAACAAAGAAAATACGACCCAAAACTCAAAAAGAAATTCTCAGGAATGAAAATATACAGGATTTACCTAAGCTTAATAAATCTTCTGATTTAATTAACAATAAATCTTCTGATTTAATTAACCAAGGATCTATCGTATTTGAAGACTATAAAGGAAAAATAAAACACTTACTTGTTTTTCTTCCTGCCTCTCTCTTAATAATGTTTGAAAATTCATTGGGAAATAAAATGCTAAATGTATATAAAATATTATTCGAAAAAATGAAAGATATAAAATTTACCTTTGTAGTTGACGAAGAGAATGAATTAACACAAAATTTAGAGCAAATCGCAAAAGAAAATAAAACAGATATTGATATAATTACCTCTCCATATGTGCTTGATTATTGGGCTAGGGATTATTTTGTACCTTTAAAAAATCCTGACGGAACCACAACATTATTTGTGGGTTATAGATATGAAGCATTTGAGAATTCTTCTAGACATTTAGTAGGAGAAAAAATAGGAAAAATACTTGCTGAAAAATACCCTTATATAAAATTGGAAGTAAATAAAAATTTAGCGTTAGAGGGAGGAGATGTAATATCAAACATAAAACATGCTTTTGTTGGTTTTAGAGCAATAGAAAAAACCGCATCTTTATTATTAAAACAACCAGAGGCATTAGCTACTGAAATTGCAATTAATCAAGCAACTGAAGTACTTAGCAAACTCCTTAATAAACAAGTTATACCATATGGAAAAGACGATCCTCAGACTCCACTAAAGGAAAAACCGCCTACCTTCCACATAGATGTAGGAGTTGCACCTATAGATGATAATACCTTACTTGTAGGAGACATTAAATTAGCACTAGATATTATAAAAGAATTATCCGATGAGGAAAGAAAAAAACTAGAAAAAGATTTAAATGAATCCTCTAAACCAATTGGACAATTCTCTCTAAGCTATTTAGAAAACCTACAGTATGAAGAGATTCAAGCGAATTTCAATAGTATAGCAAAACAATATGAAAAGCTCGGTTATAGGGTTATACGTATCCCTTATATACCAGGAAAATTAGATAAATATCCTTATTACCCATATATAACGTATACCAATAGTTTAATAGAAACTTTTACAGACGAAAAAGGAAAACCAATTAGAAGAGTTTTTATGCCTTCATATCATGAATTACTTGATAGATATGCTGAGGAAATATACAAAAAAGAAGGATTTGAAGTTATAAAACTACCGTCAGCACATTTAACAGCATTAGCAGGAGCAATATGGTGTAACACACAAGTCCTAAAAAGAGAAGAAAAATAAAATTAAAAATTCTTAAATATGAAGGATTATATTATTATGAGTAAAATTTATTTACGAAAACAATGGAAAAATTTCATGTATCTACTATACTTAACAACCGATATAAGATAGCTTCAGTTTATAAAATAGAAAGCGGAACAATTAT
Organism: bacterium; assembly: GCA_046294045.1. Taxonomy (GTDB): domain Bacteria; phylum DRYD01; class DRYD01; order DRYD01; family DRYD01; genus DRYD01. The sequence continues at coordinate 2,969 of JBKBIY010000107.1, forward strand.
ATATAGAACAGAAGATATAAGATTTCCAGGAGAAACTTGGCTTCTACATCAATTAGATATATCAGAAAATATTAACTCACCTTCATACTTAAACAACTTTTTCTCACTACTATCTTTCTTATCCAAAGTCATATATGAAAAAATAGGTAAAATAGTAGATTACTTTATAAATAAGGATTGTTTAATAGTTGTAACAGAAGAACTTCCCGGAGTAACTTTAAGTGAAATCATTTATACTACAACTGCAAACCCAATAAAGACTATAAAATTAGCTCTTCAATTATTAGAAATTGTTAAATTTTTATACAGCAAAAATATCATTAATTTTTGTGATATCAACCCGGAAAACATAATAGTGGATAAACAAGGTATGATAAAATTAATTAGCTTTGGAATATCTAAATTATCTACAATGGTAACAGATAAAGGCGTAGAACAAAGTAAATTTTTAGGTACACTAGGATATGTACCACCAGAAATGATTGATGATGATCCTGCTAATATTAAAGAACATTCTTACATTTACATAATTTCAGCAATTTTGTACGAATACATAACCAAGATTAGTCCGTATTCAAGAGAAGATCCCTTCTTCTTTCCACCAATCTCATCTTTTGCACCTACTTTCCCTAACCAATTAAACTCATTTATAGAAAAATGTCTTAGTTATAACCCCGCTAACAGAATAAAAACTTTTAAAGAATTTGAAAAAAAATTAATTAGTATTCTAAAAAATGAATCAGAAATTGAAGAAATTAGTAGTAAAAACCCTATTTTTTCGTTATCCAAAAACCAATCCCTTCTTTTTATAGTAGTCATAATTTTAATACAGCTATTTATAATACTTGCATTTTTTGTATACTATATAATAATCCTATAGATGATGGAAATATTGGTAACAGTAGGAGGATTGGTAAAATACAAAGATTTTTATCTTTTCGTAAAAACCACTAAGTGGAAAGGTAAATGGGGAATACCCGGAGGAAAAGTTAAACCTGGTGAGAATCTATTAGTAGCACTTATAAGAGAAATAAAAGAAGAAACTAACTTAGAGGTAAATAAAAAAAACTGCAAATACTTGACTTTTTTCGAAAGCATATTCGACAAAGAATTCTATAAAAAAACCCACATGATAATGTTTAATTATCTCGTAAACGTTAAAACAATAGAAAATTTAAAATTTAATGAAGAAATATTAGATCATATACTCCTTAAAA
>JBKBIY010000108.1:0-3162 GCA_046294045.1 bacterium
AATTCATTCGGTAACAACGGAGTTGTTATTTTTGGTAATTATAATAGCGCAGGCAATAGCATTGCTATATATAACAATTTTCTCTATGTCGCTGGCGTTATCTTCGGGAATAATATAGATGCTCTCCTCTTACGGTTCTTCAAATAATTAATTAATTTCGGATTAAAAAAAGGGGGCTTATCTTGCCCCCTCTTTTTTCTATCTAAATTCTATCTAAATATTTTATCTAACTCTATCCGATTCTATCCAATTCTTTGTAAAACCCAGTTTTTTATGTTGTCTGCAACATATTGAGCATCCTCTAAATCCATAAATTGATGAACGGGTAAACTAAGGATCCTCTCGCAAACCCCCTCCGTAACCGGTAAACTGTAATTTAAATCCCTATAAACAGGTAACTTATGCAAAGGATAAGGATAATATACAAAAGTATCTATACCCTTATCTTTCAAATACTGCCTTAAATCATCCCTCGAACCCCTCTTTACCAAAACAGAATACTGATGAAACACATGTTTATACCTTGTCGAATCAAAAAATGGTACCTTAATTACCTCCTCTACCTCTCTTAAAGCCTCCATATAAAGCTTAGCTATTTGTAACCTACTATCATTAAACTGATCCACATACTTTAACTTAACCCTTAATATAGCAGCTTGAATTTCATCAAGCCTAGAATTATACCCAAGCATTTCATTATAATACTTTACCTTTGAACCATGATTTTTTAACATTGAACAAATTTCAAATATTTCATCATCATTGGTTAAAATTATTCCGCCATCACCATAAGCACCCAGATTTTTGGTAGGGAAAAAAGAAAAAGCCCCAGCATCACCAATCGAACCAGTTTTCATAAACTTTCCATTAACCATAACTTGCGCACCAAAAGCTTGAGCATTATCCTCTACAACCTTTAAACCACACTTCCTTGCTATCGACATTATTCTTTCCATATCAGCAGGTAATCCAAAAAGATGAACAGGAATAATAGCCTTGGTTTTAGAACTTATTTTTTCTTCTATTAAATCAGGATCAATATTAAAAGTATCCTCTTTAATATCAACAAAAACTGGCTTAGCTCCTATAATACTTATAGCTTCTGCAGTAGCAAAAAATGTAAAAGCTGTTGTAATTACCTCATCCCCTGGCTTAACCCCACACGCCCTTAAAGAAATAACCAAAGCATCCGTACCAGAATTAACAGATACAGCATACTTAACACCAAAATATGAAGCTATCTCCTTCTCAAAATTCCTAACATTCTCATCCATTATGAATTTACCAGAATCTAGTACACCTTCAATAGCCCGCATTACCTCACCCTTTATCCTACTTAACTCTGGTTTTAAACTAAAAAACGAAACTCTCCTCATAACACACCTCTTTCATAAATTGTTTTTTTTGTTAACCACATCCCTTTCAACCATAGAAACAAAGTTAATAAAAGCTACAATGAGATTATAAGCGGAAGGAGGTAAAGGTACATTTATTTCAAAATTAATCAACTTCTCAGTTAATTCCTTTTCTTTGTACACAGGAATATCGTGTTTTTCTGCTTCTTTTTTTATTTGCTTAGCAAAATTACCAATACCTATTGAAGTAACCACTGCTTCATCATCTTCTATCTTAAAAGCAACCGCCTTCTCTATCGAATTATCCTCTAATAACGGTTTTTCACTTATCTTGGACTCCTTTACGCCAGACAATTCTTTCCTGTTTTTATCTATTTTCATATTAAATTAATTCCTTTAGCATTTTTTGAATTCTATTAATAGCTTCATTTAAGTTATCCATAGAATTAGCATAGGATATTCTTATAAATCCTTCGCCATATTTACCAAAGGCGGTACCCGATAAAACAGCAACATCATACTCATATAACAACTTTTCAAAGAATTTTCTGGAATCCATACCCGTTTTGGTAATATTAACAAAAGCATAAAAGGCACCTTTGGGTAAAATCATTGAAATTCCCTCTATCTCGTTTATCCTCCTATAAACAAAATCCCTTCTTTTTTTGAATTCAGAAACCATCATATCTACACTATCCTGAGGACCATTTAAAGCTTCAATTGCCCCATATTGCAAAAAAGTAGGCGGACAAGAATATACATTTATAGCTAACTTCTGATAAAAAGGTACTAAATTCTTAGGTATAATAACCCATCCTAACCTCCAACCAGTCATTGCATAAGTCTTTGAAAAACCATTAAGTATTATAGCCCTTTCCTTGTTACCTATCTCCAAATAACTATAAAACTTTTCATCATAAACAATTCTATCATATATCTCATCTGAAAATACAAAAAATCCATATTTTTCAGATAACTCATGTAATCTTATAAGATCTTCTTTAGGTATTACTCCACCGGTTGGATTTTGAGGGTTATTAACTATAACTAACTTAGTTCTTGAATTAACAAGATTTTCTAATTCCTCAACATTAAAACTAAAACCTCTTTCTTCTCTTAACGGTAAAAATTTTATATTTGCACCCACATAAGAAAGTATTGATTCATAAGCAGGATATGCTGGATTAGGACATATAACTTCATCACCAGGATTAACCAAAGCAAGAATGGTAATCAAAATAAGAGATTTTCCTCCAACTCCGACCACAACTTCCTCAGGATCAACCTTAACTCCATACTGCCTTCCATAATAAGAAGCTATAGCCTCTCTTAATTCCCATATCCCCAGTGAATGAGAATAATGAGTTTTTCCTTCCAATAAAGCTTTATAAGCCGCTTCTTTTATATTTGATGGAGTATCAAAATCAGGCTCTCCTATTTGAAGATGAATTATTTTCCTACCTTTTGCTTCCAATTCTTTAACTTTTGCAAGTACTTCGAAAGCTCCTTCTGTACCAAGCCTATCCAAAGCTTGAGATATAACCATTTCCTAACCTCCTCTAACCCTTTTTAAAATTTAATTAAATTATGGGAATATACCTCTTAATTCCAAAGCTCTTGCAACTTTACTTACAGCATAAGCATAAGCCGCCATCCTCAAAGAAATATTTTGCTCAATTGAATAACTCCATACCCTATCAAAAGCTCTTATCATTATCTTTTTTAATCTTTCGTTTATTTCTTCTTCCTCCCAGAAGAAAGATTGAAGATCTTGTACCCATTCAAAATATGAAACTGTAACCCCTCC
>JBKBIY010000108.1:3172-4077 GCA_046294045.1 bacterium
CCCCTCCAGCATTAGCTATAACATCAGGAACAACAATTTTACCTTTTGAAAGTAATATCTTTTCTGCCTCAGGAGTGGTAGGTCCATTAGCACCTTCAATTATCACCTTAGCTTTTATATTATCGGCATTATTTTCAGTTATAACACCCTCCAAAGCAGCAGGTATCAAAACATCAATATCGTCCAACTCAAACATCTCTTTATTGGTTATCTTACTATACTCTGGATAATAATATAGCCCCTTATTAGGATTTTTAATATTCCATTCAAGAATTTTATTAACATCAAGTCCATTAGGATCATACAAAGCTCCGCTAACATCAGAAACAGCAACTATCTTATATCCCATTGCGTACAAATCCATAGCAGCAATGGATCCGACATTACCAAAGCCTTGTATCGCAACCCTAACCTTAGAAAAATCACTTATACCTATCCTTTTTAAAACTTCATTTAATATGAAAGCCACCCCTTTACCTGTAGCTTCAACTCTACCTTTTGATCCCCCTATTTCTATTGGTTTACCCGTAACAACACCAGGAGCAGTATACCCAACAGCCATTGAATAAGTATCCATAAACCATGCCATAGTTCTAGGATTAGTATTTACATCAGGAGCAGGTATATCTTTCTCCGGTCCAATAATAGGTATAAGCTCAAAGGCATATCTCCTGGTAAGTCTTTCCAATTCTCCTTCAGATAACTGCTTAGGATCAACCTTAACTCCACCTTTAGCTCCACCATAAGGTAAATCCATAACAGCACATTTCCAAGTCATCCACATTGCTAAAGCCCTTACCTCATCAAGCGTTACATTAGGATGATACCTAAACCCACCTTTAGTAGGTCCTAGAGCAAAATTATGCTGTACCCTATAACCCGTAAAAATCTTTACACTACCATCA
>JBKBIY010000109.1:0-4039 GCA_046294045.1 bacterium
TTATATTTATGTATTTTACAATTTAACCTATATAATCAATTACCCAGAATTAGTATGGTATATATACCAAAAATTAAAATCCAAAGTAAATCAAAATATTCTATATCGTATTTTTTTAGGTATATTCATATTCTACATGAACGAAGAAGAGGTTGATTCAGAAATTTTAGAGGGAATAAAAAAAGAATTAGAAATTATTTCACAAAGTGGCTAATTTGTTATTTGTTGTAGGATCCACAGGGGGACATTTATATCCTGCAATCTCTCTTATACCTGAAACCCAAAACCGTAAACATGAATACATTATCCTAGCACCCGAAAATATAAAAAATAAAATAAAAAATATTGACCAAGAAAAAACCTTCTTCCAAAAAGAATTTTCCCTAAGAAAAATATCATCTTATAAGAACATATTAAATAATCTTGATACCAGTTTAGACATAATGAAAAAAGTAGATGTTGTAATAAGTTTTGGAAGTATTTACAGTGCTATACCCTCAATAATTGCAAAATTTAAGAATAAAAAATTAATCCTTATGGAACAAAATGCGCTACCTGGTAGAGCAACTAGGTTACTATCCTCTTTAGCACATTTAACAATACTACCATTTGAAGAATCTTTAAAATATATAAAATCTCGAAAAACATTAATCATGCTAAGCCCTATAAGAGAAGATATACTAAAAATTAAATCAGAAAACTTAGAAAATAATAATAAAACCATTCTATTTTTTGGAGGAAGTTTAGGTTCCAAAACTATAAACAATTTAGCTATAAATTTTCTACTTTCTTTAAATAAATATAGCTTCCCATTAAAACAGGTAAAAATTATAACAGGGATAAAACTATTTAACGAATTTAATAACCAACTAAAGGAAATAAAAAATTCTCTGCCTAAAGATTTAGAAATAAAAATTCAAGATTATGAATCTGATATGGCAAAAGCTTATAAAGAATCATTTATAGTTGTAAGCAGAGCAGGTGGTTCAACAATAGCAGAACTTTTATTCCTTAAAAAAAGAGCAATTGTAATACCTTATCCCTATGCCCTAGATAATCATCAATTATATAACGCCAAAACGGCAAAAAATTATACTAACTTTATAGAGTATCTTGAAGAACCCGTTAATATAGATGAATTTTTTAAAAAATTAGAGTTTTTAATTGAGTGTAAACCGGTTTATTTAAAAGAAGTTAAGTTTTTTGATTATGATAAATTTTTCAATTATTTGCAGTAATAGAATTTATTAAAAAGGAGGCAAATTTTAATTTATATAGAAAAGATAAAATAAGGGCGGATAGCTCAGTGGTTAGAGCGCCTGCCTTACAAGCAGGAGGTCATAGGTTCAATTCCTATTCCGCCCACCACTACTTCACTAATAACCCACATGCTTAACACTATAGCAAATACTAAAAGCTCTTACATCTTCCCTTTATGGTTCATGAGGCAAAGTGGCAGATACCTACCAAACTACAAAAAAATAAGAGAAAAATACTCTTTCATGGATATCCTCAAAAATCCCGAATTAATCGTCACTTTAACATTACTACCTCTAGATTATTTTAAACCTGACTTTCTTATAATCTTTTCTGATATATCAATAGTTTTCTCTTTAATGGAAGGTTTACAATACGAAATAGTTGAATCAAAAGGACCAGTAGTTAATTTTGAAAATCTTAACAGTATAAAATTAAAACCTCAAAGTGAAATACTAGAAAACATTGGAAAATCAATTCAAATACTAAAAAAAGAACAAGAATTACCTATAATAGGATTTATAGGAGGAATCTATACAACCTTTTCTTACTTGATAAAAAATTCTAATCTTGATAAAAGTTTGATTTATTCAAACGAAGAAATTTTAATGCTTATAACGGAAGCTCTTTATATAACTGCTGAGTATCAAATAAAAAATGGTGCAGATATCATACAGATATTTGATACTTACCTAACTGAATTATCTCCATTAGAAATAGAATTCTATATCCTTCCATTTTATAAATTACTTCTAAACAAATTAAAGTCGAATTACAATGTCCCTATAATTTTCTTCTCACTAAATACTTTTAATATTTTAGAATATATAAACGAAATAAAAATAGATTGCCTATCTGTAGATTGGCGCAAAGACCTTGATATTTACTTTAACAACTTTAAAGGATGTATCCAAGGAAACCTTGATCCTTTCGTCCTTACAATAGAAGATAAACAACAATTTCAAAAAGTTTTAGATTTATCACTAATTAGAATATTTAAATCTTTTGAAAATCAACAGAATCTTAATAAATACATATTTAACACAGGACATGGATTACTTCCAAACACAAAAATAGAAAATATTCAGTTTCTCTTAGAAAAACTTAGAAAAAATTAATAAAAACTAAATAAATTCAGAAGGAGGGAAAAATGTCAAAAAAAGATAAAAAACAAAAAGAAAATCCAACTCAAGAGCAACCTATACAAAGTGAAAAAATAATAGAAATAGAAAACAAAATTGAAGAAATTATAAAAAATCTCTCTTTACTACCTTCTCAAGAATTAATAAACGAAATAAACATAAACTACCAAAACCTAAAAAACCAATTCCAAGAACAAGAAAATAAATTTGAAAATATCCAAAAAAATATAGAAAACATCTCATATAATCTAACAGAAATAGAAAGAACACTTCTCGACATACAAAAATATAAAGAAGATTTTAATCAAAAATACGAAGAACTCTTAAAATTAAACGCTTATATTAATGAAATATTGGAAAAACTAGAATTCCTAGAAAATCTAAAAAACGAATACCCTATAATAAAAGAAAAATATCCTCTAATCGATCACTTAATATCTCAATTAACAAATATTCAAGAAAAATCAGGAGAAACAACTTCTCTACTTGAAAAAATTAAAGAGGAACTTCTAAATGTAGAAAGGGAATTAAAAGTAATCAAAGATCAATTAGAAACAAAAATTGAAGAAAAAATAACAGAATTTTTTGAAAATTATCAATCCAAAGTAGATGAAGCACAAACATTAAAACTTATAGAACTTGAAGACAAATTCAACAACATAATAAAAGAAGTAGAAAATAAAACTGAACAAAAGATAACTGAGTATGTTATAAACGTACAAAGTCAAATAGATTCTGCTCAAACACAAAAAATCCTTGAGCTTGAAAATAAAATTAACCAAATTATAGAATCTTATTTCAACCAAAATGAACAAAACTTTAACAATCTTAAAGATTCTCTATCTCAATATGTTTATAACCTTGTTAATGAAACCTTACTTGATAAAATTAACCTTGTAATCAATAACTATAAACAAAATGTATCTATCGAAATTGAAGATAAGATTTCACAACTTAATAACCAAATTAATCTTTCACTTTCCGAATCTTTAGAAAATCAAGAAAGAAAACTTCAAGAATTAAAAGAAAAACTTGCGCAATACATAAACGATTCCATTTTAGAAAAGATTGGACTTATTATAAATAATTACAAAGATTTAGTTTATAACGAAGTAAATGAAAAAATATCACAAATAAACGAGGAAACTCAAAGAATATATCAAGTAGAAAGTAAACTTCAAGAGTTAATAAATCAAAAAATTAATGAAACCCATTCTTTAATGCAAAATTTAATTAAAGAGAACGAAACAAAAATTCAAAATCTTTACTTTTCTTTAGAGCAAAACCTAAATGATTCCATTGAAAAAGCTTTAACAAATATTAAATCTATCCAAGAGAAAAACAACGAAATAACTTATAAAATAGATAAATTAGAAGAAAAATATAACGACTTTGTTAATTTGATAAATAATGTTTCAAACAGTGTTATACTAAAAATATTAGGTACCGGTCAAGAAGAAGTTCAATTAACATACAGTGAAAGTTTACCATACACTTTAAATAAATTAATTGAAATAATGAACAGGGAAGATATAATGGCAGATTATTTAATAATAAAAAGTGGGAACAGACCATTACTTAAATCAAGTAAAACCATAGCAGCCATAGGTAAAAATTACCTAAAAAATGGAGATGTATTT
>JBKBIY010000010.1:0-17535 GCA_046294045.1 bacterium
CTATTTAAAAAAATCGATGAAAACAAACTAATAGAATTTATCGAAGAAATTAGAGAAAAAGTTGAATTTATTATTAATAATTTGGAAACCAACTAAACTAAAAAAACGAAATGCAAGAAGTAGATAAAAGCAGTCTATTATTCAATGATATATTAGCAGCGATAGAAGAATACCAAAAGTCTTATAGAATTAAATTCTTTATCTCTTTGATTATTATTTTACCAATATCTATCTTTTTATCTATCTTTGTTTTCAATCTTTATATGCAAACAAATACATCAGGGGCACAAAAAAATATAATAGGTATGTTAATATATCTATTTATTCTATTATTATTACCACCAACATTTACCTTTATTTTTTTCGATAATAGTTTTTCAAGACATGTAAAACGTAGAATAATGAAAACAATATTTCAAAGTCTATTCCCTGAAGTTTTTCTTGAAAAATATTTACCTGGAGGCATTTCTGGAAGCATGTATAATTTATTTACAATTGAGACAATATTTCCTCGGAAAATAAAGAAGAAGATAAGTATTTTTATAATGGAGAAAACAAAAGAGATAAAACCTGCTAGGCGCTCATCGCCAAAAGATATTGAAGAAGATATATTTATACTTAAATATCGAAACATACCAATAGTTATGTCCGAGATTGAGATATCAAGACCCATAGATCAATATTCAGATATTTATACTACCGTCTTCCGGGGAATGGTTTACAAAATACCTTCTAAATATGCTAAAAGAACAGTAAATTCAATCCCTTTTGAAGATGGTCAAATAAAACCAGATGGAACAGTTACAAGATTAACCCACAATGATCATACATTCATACTTGTAAGACAAAATAAAAATTCCTTTGAGTTACCACTATTTAAAAAAATCGATGAAAACAAACTAATAGAATTTATCGAAGAAATTAAAGAAAAAGTTGAATTTATTATTAACAATCTGGAAACTACCCAAAATTACTAATTTGGTAAAGTTAACACAAGTACATGATAACAAAAATAAAAAATATCATAGAAAATTTATTTCCAAAAACAATTGAGATTAATTCAATACTTGAAAGCAATTTAGTAATAGAAACAAAGACAAAAAAAATAAATTCGGTAAATCTAAATCCTAGAATATACATAATATCCATAGGTAAAGCAGGAATAAACTTTGCTATTTATTTCTATAAATTTCTCAAAAAATTAGACATTCACCCTCAAAAAGTAATAATAATAACAGATAAAAAATATTTAATTAACGAAGACTATAAAGATTCGGAAGTTCAAAACTTAGAAATTCAAGATTTTGAAACTCAAGATTTTGAAATTTTGCTTTCCACCCACCCAGAATTGAGTTTACAAACCATCCAGAATACCCAAAAAATAATTGAATTTTTAAAAGAAAATGATTCAAAAGATACCAGCTTTATTTTTTTAATAAGCGGAGGAGGTAGTTCAATATTTGAACTCCCTCTAATCCCCGAAGAATTAACAATAGAAATTTATAAATATTTACTTAATCTTGATATAGACATACAACAAATGAATACTATTCGTAGATTCTTCTCAAATGTAAAAAGTGGTAAAATACTACAGTATATAAAAAAATCACAAGTAATTTCATTTATCTTATCAGATGTACCATTTAATGAATTATCTAGCATAGCCTCTGGAATAACATTCCTTAAAAAATTTTCTACCCAAGACTTGGAATTTATTTCACAAACCTTAAAACTTCTAGTGGATCACTACATAATACATCAAACACTAAGAAAAAATTTTGAAATTTTTAAAACCATAGAAACTCAAAATGAAAACCTAAATAATCTAAACAATTTTGTACTAGCTGATAATACATTTGCTTTAAAACAATTAGAAAAGCTCTTTACAACCCAAAAATTTAACGTTAATAGCATTTGCTCACATCTTAATCTTAGTCAAAAAAAATTAGCGGAACTTATAAAAGGAATAATCTTAACCAATAAAGATTTAAAGGATAAACTTTATCTTTTAGGAGGAGAAACGAATTTAAGGGTTGAAAAAGAAGGATTTGGTGGTAGACTACAACATTTAGGACTGGAAATACTAAAACAAATAAAAATACTAGAAAACTCAAAAGAAATTCCTAATGAAAAAGAAATAATTTTCTTTGGTTTTTCTACCGATGGAATAGATGGTAAAACATCAAAAAGTGGTTTTATCCTTTCCAACAAAATAAAAATAGAAATAGAAAAAATACAAAAATATTTAGAAAATTATAACAGCGGTCTATTTTTCGAAAACCCAAAATACCAAAAATACTCCCTCGCTCTTCCCCCAGGAATTAATAACCTTAACGAAATATATGGTATATACTTTTCTAATTAATTGGTGTAATTACTTTTTAAAATGGTAGTTATATGATATTTTTTATTTGGGTATTCTTTGTGGTAACAGTATACCGTAACAGTGTAGAAATTACTAACAGAGTATACCCTTATTCTGGTTGATATGCCAAATTGTTTATAATTTTCGTAGAAGTAGAAAGGAGTTTGATTACTAAGGTAATGTTTTTTAAAGGAATCATATACATTCCAAGCTGAGTTATAGTTAAGTTCTTTAGGATCTATAAGATTGTATATTGGATAAGAACCATCAGATCTTTTTTTAAGTGTAAGCAGTTTTGAGTTATAATTTATTGTTTCTATTTTAGAGGAGGCTATTGATAAGCATTCCGTAGAAATTGAATTTTCAACTGAATTTTTCTTCGCCAAGTTGTAAAGAGAAAAAAACGTAAGTATGAATACAACAAGTATAAACAGGGAGATTAAGGTTTCCAGGATAGAAAAGGCTTTGTTACTATGGATTAACATTAATTGGAGATCGAGGTGGCCGGACTCGAACCGGCGACCTCAGGCCCCCCATGCCTGCGCTCTAACCAGGCTGAGCTACACCCCGCACCCCTATTTTTCTTATTCTAAAAATAACTAACATAACCTCCTAAAAACTATAAGGATAACCATCTAATAAAGATAAATCATTAATCTTCTCTATCTTTGTTCTTTCAACTTGGTATATATCCGTAGTTATTTTCCATTTACCTATAAATGATAAATTTTGATCTTTATAGAAATCATATAAATTAATACCTATTAGTTGATTTTTTATTTCAAAATTTGAAGTGATTAAGTAATCTTGTCCCCCTACTTTAAATTTTATTGCAACATTTATTTTTCTTTTTGATGATTGGTAAATACTGTTTAAGCTTTGTTGCACACCGTAGTTAAATTTAGCAATAATATTTAGAGAATTTTCCTGATTCACTCCAAAAGTATCCATTATGTACTCTATAAGAATTTTTTTATATTCTTCTAAAATTTTCCGTTCGTTAGAATTTAAAGCAAATTGAGAAAAGATCTTCTTAATATCATCAGGCATATAAGTATAAATTTGATTACTTTTATATAAATTCATTAAATTTTTTTGAAAAATAAGCAAATTATCTCTATATAATTCACCGTTATTATAGATATTAGCGTAAATTAGGTTATTAATTATATGATAGTATATATTTTTATTGCTTAGATCGCAATTAATTTTATAAAGTTCGTAATTTTGTTCTTTGTTAGAATAGATCTTATTTAAAGAAGAATAAATATTTATAACTCCTTGATTTTTTATAAAACTGTTTATAATGTACAGAGAAAGGTTATTTTTCTGATGTTCGTAGAAATTTTTTCTATTTTCAACCTGTTCTTTAGCAAGCATGACATATCTTTTATTAGTTAGGTATAGTATAGACACAATGGTAGTTACAAATAAAATTAAGAATAGGGCTAATAAAAGGATACTTCCTTTTTTTAATTTTCTTTCTTTCATTTTACCCTCCCTTTTTTATATAGCATCCCCCTTTATTTTTGAAAATACCATTTTTACAAAAATTTAAAAAAAAGTAAAAAAATTATTAAAAGGGTAAAATATTAACAAATAAAAATTTATTAAAGTAGTTGTCAAAATTAATTATAGGAGGGAGGAAATAAAATTTGACCTATCTTAAACAACTTCTATACAATCTGGAGAAAAATCCTAAAGTACTATATATAATTCAGAAAGCTAATTCTAATTTAAAAGCTTGGGGATATACAGAACATGGAATAAGGCATGCTAAAATAACCTCCCAACGAGCAATGTATATCCTTCAAAAACTATCCTACCCGGAAGAAGATGTATTCCTAGCAGGAATAGCAGGATTTTTACACGACATAGGAAACGTTGTATCACGATATAATCATGAAATAAGTAGCTCATTCTTAAGCTTCGAAATCCTAAAAGAAATGGGTGTAAAAACAGAAGATATAATAAAAATTATATCCGCAATAGGTTCTCATGAAGATAATAATTTTCTAGATATCCCAGACCACATAACCGCCTCCCTCATAATAGCAGATAAAAGCGATGTACACAGAAGCAGAGTACAAAATAACGATATTAAAACTTTTGATATACACGACAGAGTTAATTACGCAGTCGAAAGAGATGTACTAATAGTTAACAAAAACCACTCAAAAAATGACATAATACTCGATTTAAAGATAAATACCAATTACTCATCAATAATAGAATACTTTGAAATATTCCTGCATAGAATGAAAATGTGTAAAAGAAGTGCAGAATTTTTGTCAGCCGAATTTATCCTTATCATAAACGGCCAAAGAATGGCTTAAAAATACAAAATTAAAAATACAAAAATTTAACCCAAATGCTAAAAAAATTGTTTAAAATACTAAAAATAATAAAAACCACCCAAACACTATTACTAATAGCCAAAATTATCCTGATTTTGATATTACTTTCAATACTAAAAATTATTGAAAATTCTAATACTTCATTCAAAATGAAGTTCATAATGAACACCTATAAAACGAAACTAAAGAATAATCTTAAATCTTCTATAAACAATTTTATCATAAGATCCCTTGAAACTATTTTTTCAACTTCAATTATACTGACTTTTATTTCTTACTTCTTAGATATATCCAAAATAATAGAAAAAATTAACTTTTTTATAAACCAAAAAATCGATGAAATTTTTCAGATATGTCTAACAGAGAAAAAAATAAATATCGAAGATTTAAGGAGGTAACATGACAAACTGTGTGTTTTGTAAGATAATAAACAAAGAATTAAAAGCGGAAATAATATATGAAGATGAAAAAATAATAGTTTTCAAAGATGCTTTCCCTAAAGCTCCCATTCATTGGCTATTTGTACCTAAAAAACATATACCAACTCATATGGATTTAACACCAGAAGATAAAGAAATAATGGGACATTTACATATCATTACTCAAAAAGTAGCCCAAGAAAACAATATTAATAACTATAAATTAATAATGAACTGCGGATATGAAGCTGGTCAACGAGTATTCCATATTCACTTACACCTCCTATCCGGTAAAATTCAAGGAGAAATCTAAATGTCTGTATTCGAAATACAAAATTTCCTTGCCATCCTTGAACAAAAATATCATAAGAAAGTTAATTATGATGTAATTTTAATAACAGGAACAGCTGGGAAATCTACTACTTCACACTACCTAAACCTTATTTTACAAAATTTCTCAAATTTAAAAATAGGACTTTTCTCTAAACCACATATAACCACCATAAACGAAAGAATACGCGTTAACTACATACCCATAAGTAATAAAGAATTCCTTAATTATCAACAAAATATAGAAGAAATAGAAAAAAATTTCAACCTCAATTTAGGATGGTTTGATAAACTGGTAGCCATAGCAATAACTTATTTTATAGATCAAAAAGTAGACATAGCAATCTTCGAAATAGGTATAGGAGGTATGAATGACTCAACTAACGCTCTAAACTCCCTTGTTAATATCATAACAAACATATATTTCGAACATACAGACATTCTCGGAAAAACTATAAAACAAATAGCTACACAAAAAGCAGGTATCATAAAAAAAAATTCAATCGTAATTACCAACGCTTCTAAAGGTCTAAAAATCATAAAAGAAAAATGTAAACAAACTAACTCCGAACTCCTAATTCTAAAAAAAATCGTTAAAATAGAAAATATAGAATCAAAATTCCCATTTTATACATATAAATTAAAATTCAAAAAAAACCTATTAAATTCATCTTTTCCACAATACTTTTACTTAAAATTTCCTTCCTACTATCTTGTAGAAAACTTTCTCTTAGCATTAATAGCTGGAATATCTTTTCTAAAAATCAAAAAAATTGAAATAAAAGAATTAAACAGCGATAAAAAAATCATGTCAGAAACCCTCCAAAACATAATAAATAAACTTGAACTACCTTTAAAAACCCAAGTAATACCCTATAAAGACAAAAAAATCATAATAGATACTGCAAAAGATTACCTATCTTTAAAAAAATTATTTAATGAACTTTTAAAACAAAACATAAAATTCGATGTTTTAATAGCTTTCTCAAAAGGTAAAGAAATAAAATTAATAAAAAAACTTTTTCTTTTATTAGCTAATAACAAAATAAAAATCTATTTAACTGAACATTCAGTACAAGAAAAAAAACTAACTCCCAACCAAATAGTACAAAAAATTTTCAAAACATCAAGCAAAGACGAAATTAAAAAATTAAAAAATTATCTAAAAATTTATCTAAAAATTATAGAACCTAGGGAAATACCGCATATTCTTAAGAACCCCGAAAGCAATCTTCTTGTAACAGGCTCATTGTACTTTTGTAGCGAAATTTATAATAATTATTTACAAAAAGAATTATCAATTTTACAATCATAAATTTATAGAATAATTAAATGAAATTACAGGGAAAGGGGATTTTTAATGTTACTATTTGGTACAGCAGGAATACCAAACTCATCTAAAAAAGATACATTTTCAGGAATAATGAGAATAAGAGAGTTAAATTTAGATGCTATGGAGCTTGAATTTGTTCATGGCGTAAAAATTTCACACATTAACGCACAAAAAATAAACACTTTCTCAAATAAATATAGTGTCAAATTATCAGCACATGCCCCTTACTATATTAATCTCAATTCTCTTGATAAAGAAAAAATAGAAGCAAGCATACATAGAATAATTAAAACCGTAGAAATATCCCATATATGTGGAGCTAGAAATGTAGTTATCCACCCTGGATACTATCATAATCTTGATAAACTTGAATCCTATAACAATATTAAAAAAGCTTTAACAAAAATTTTACCTCATCTAGAGCAATCTAATGTAATTTTAAGAATAGAAACAATGGGAAAATTAAGTCAATTCGGTTCGCTTGAAGAAGTGTTAAACCTTTGTCAAGATCTTGGACCTAAAGTTATGCCATGTATAGATTTTGCACATCTACACGCAAGAACAATAGGAAAAATTAATACCTATCAAGAATTTTACAAAGTTATAGAAGACATAAAACATAAGCTCGGACCTCAAAGCATAAAAGATCTTCATATCCATATATCCGGAATAAAATACTCAGAAAAAGGAGAACTACATCACCTAAACCTAAAAGAATCAGATTTCAATTACATAGATCTTATTAAAGCTCTAAAAGATTTGGAAGTGTCAGGTATGATCATCTGTGAAAGCCCAAACCTTGAAGAAGACTCCCTTATACTTAAAAACTTATACTACTCCTAGTAATTTTTGTAAAAATTTTACGATGTATTCAATTTTCTTAACCAAATATAACTTATCTTCTGATGTCATTTAATAATAATAGGTAATCCCAGAACGAACTAAAATAGTAATTTTAAAAACAATTAAAAAAGTTAAAGTGTAAATTATTATTTCATTAATATTTTCTTTTCTATTTCAAATACTTTATGATATATTCAATTCTGTTTAGTAGTATATTTGATATTTTTTCTACTTCTTTTTCATTTAATTTATTAAAAGCTTTAAAATTTAAATCATCAATCTCTATCTCAGATTCTATCTTCCTAACTAGATACAATTTATCCTCTTTTAGCATTATCCCATAAAAATCAGAAAATTCATCTTTACTTTCTGAATAACTTAGTAAAGAACCTATTGTAGAAGACAAAGGTATACTGTAAATAATAGCATGAAAAACAGTACGATGTATTGAAGAATTTCGCATAGGCTTTCGCAATTTTATTTCCATTGTTTCTATATCCAAACCTTTATAAGAAAAAATAAAAATATTTCTTTCTGTGTAATAATTATAAACATAAAATGATTCATAAGGTTTTTTTTCTACAGACATAAACACTTTAGAAAAAACATCATACATCTTTTTACCATTCACATCAGTAAAACCAATATCCACAATATGAACAACTTCTCCATCTTTAAGAGTTAATCTTTGATTCCTTAAAGATTCAAACAACTTACTTTTTACAAAAAAACTAAAATCTTTGTCTAAAAAGCTATAAATCGATAAATAGATAAGAAAAAGAGAATTTAATAAAAAGAACAAAAGAATAAAAACATAGCATATCCTACCTGATAATCCGCCCTCTACATGCGAACATTGAGGGAAAATAATAGTAAAACAACAACTTCCAAAAAATAAAAAAACTACAAAGGATAAAAATAGAAAGTTAGTCTTCTTCTTCCTAAGTAAATTTTTTCTATAATTTTCTAGTTCATAAATTATTATTTCATTCACATTTTCTTACTGTTGAAAATATTTCTTATTTACTTGTTTAATAAATATAGGAGCTAATAGGGTTGTTACAAGTACCACAAAAACTATAACAGCATAAAGAAAATCATCATATATTTTTGATTGTCTACCTATTTCAGCGAATATTAAACCTACTTCTCCTCGTGGCATCATTGAAAAACCTATCATCAATTTTTCCCTAAAATCAACCTTTATAAAAAAACCTGCCATCAATTTCGATATTATTGCAACTAAACTTATAATAAAAGCAAATACCCAGAATTCAAAAGAAGCAAAATTTATTGCCTTAAGATTAACCTGTAAACCAATAGAAACAAAAAATACAGGAGTAAAAAGCCATATTAATGGGAGTATAGAGTGCTCAACCTTTTCAGTAGTTTGCTTCTTCGTAGAAAGAAATTTTACAAGTCTAAAACCTCTTGACATTGCTAACCCTACAATAAAAGCTCCCAATATCTCAGGAGATCCAAACTTATAAGCTAAGAAAGAAAAAATAAATACAACAGAGATAACAGCAGCAGGTATGAAATCTAGATTCTCAAGTTTTTCAGATAAAACCTCTACAAACTTCGTCATCAACTGAGCTACAAGAGGAGCAAAAACAAAAAAAGTAGCTAAATACAATAACAAAACTAACATACTATTAACCTCAAAACTCATTGTGGAAGATAATTGCACTAAAACCGCAAGGATTATTACTCCAAGTATATCATCCAGCACAGCAGCCCCTAAAACAACTTGTGCGAAATTTTCTTTCATCTTTCCTAAATCTTTCAAAACTCTAACCGTTATACCTATACTTGTTGCTGCCAAAGTACCCCCTATGAATAAAGAGGTAATAAAATTAATCTTTAAAATATAATAACATATCAAAAAACCCAATACAATAGGAGCAAAAGCACCTACAAAAGCTACAATTAAAGCGTTAATTCCTACGATCCTAAGCTGTTTTAAATTAGCTTCCATCCCAACTTGAAACAATAATAACACTACTCCTATCTCCGCTAAAACCTTAATAACCTCATTGGGATGAATCAATCCCAATACACTTTGACCTAAAATTATACCTACCAAAATTTCCCCTATTACCGACGGATAACCGAACTTAGAAATAGTATCCCCTATTACCCTAGCTAATAAAACTATAAGCCCAAGATATAAAAATATAGTGTGCTCCATAATTTTTTCTAAATTTTCTAAATTAAATTTTTAAAAAATAAACTAAAAATTTTAATCTTATACCTTAATACTTTGTTTTATCATGTAGTGTAGCAGGTCTGCTACTCTGTTAGCGTATCCCATTTCGTTATCGTACCAAGCAAAAATTTTAATCATATTTCCATTTATAACTTGTGTTGATAATCCGTCAACTATTGAAGAATAAGTGGACCCTTTAAAATCACTGGAAACCAAAGGCTCCTCTGTATAAGCAAGTATTCCTTTTAAGTAAGTTTCAGAGGCTTCTTTTAAAGCTTGATTAACCTCTTCGGCGGTAACCGTTTTCTCAGTTAAAACTACAAAATCTACCAAAGAAACCGTAGGTGTAGGTACTCTTATGGAAACACCACTAAATTTACCTTTTAATTCGGGAATAACTTTTTCGACTGCTTTTGCTGCACCGGTTGTGGTAGGTATCATATTTAAGGCTGCTGCTCTAGCTCTCCTTAAATCCTTATGAGCTATGTCAAGTATTCTTTGGTCATTGGTATAAGAGTGAATTGTTGTCATATGCCCAGCTCGAATACCAAACTTTTCAAAGATAACCTTAGCTACTGGAGCAAGACAATTGGTGGTACAAGAAGCGTTAGATATTATATTATGTTTAGCCGGATCATAAGATTTTTCATTAACCCCTAGAACCACGGTTATATCTTCTCCTTTAGCAGGAGCAGTGATAACAACTTTTTTAGCTCCAGCTTTTAGGTGCTTTTCTGCTTTCTCTCTTTCGGTAAACTTCCCACTTGATTCCACCACTATTTCCACAGACAATTCTTTCCATGGTAACCTTTCCGGATCAGCTTCCTGATAAACCTTAATTTTTCTATTCTCCACTTCTATATAATCATCCCCATAAGAAACATTACCTTCATATACTCCATAAGTACTATCGTATTTAAAAAGAAAAGCATTAGTTTTAGGATCAACTAAATCGTTAATAGCAACTACTTCTATTTCTGGATACTTTTGAAGCAGAGATTTTAACACAAGCCTTCCAATTCTTCCAAAACCGTTAATTGCTATTTTCGTCACTTCTAACACCCCCTTTTAAAGAACTATTATATCCTATAAAATCATATTTCAATAAAAATTAAATACAACCCTGCAAATTAATTTTATCTTTGTACTACCTTATTTATAACTTTACTACTTTTAATAGGTGAGTTTTCTTTTATGTATTTTACAATTAAATCCCTTGCGTAACCATAATTTTGAATAACTGGATACTTAGAAAATTCACTATAACCATCTCCTCCATAATATAAAAAATCTACTGTACAAACAGTGTAATAATTATCTTCCTCTATAGGTTTTCCATTAAGTGTCCATGTTTCATTATTCTTTTCTAACATATCATTATAATGCAATCTTGTTTTTTTATTTTCCATATTATTCAAAAGATCAATAATATCTTTTCCTTTCATTTTAAATTTAACAAGAGTATTTTCAAATGGTAGAATATCAAAAATATTTCCATAAGATATCTGTCCTTTTCTTAAAACATCCCTTATTCCTCCATGATTATAAAAAGCTATATCAGAATCTGAAACATAAGCTAAAACATTGGTAATAAAAGTACCTAAATTTAGTTCTTTTTCTTTATTATTTTTATCCATGGTTACTTCAGAAATACCTATTATTTGCGATGAATATTTTTCAGCTTCTTTGATATATTTTGATATTACTCCATTTACCTTTGTATCAGGCTCTATTATAGCATTAATTGTAGGATAAAGTTTATAGTTAAATTTTTCTATTTTTCTGTTTTGAATATCAAGCTTTAAGTGTCCTATATATTTTCCATATGAACCAGCTTGTACTATGTAAACATTTTTATTAGGTTTTGATATGACTATAGGTTCAAATAATTCGGTATGACTATGTCCACCAACGATCAAATCAATATAATCCACGTTATTAGCAATTCTTTGATCTTCTTTAACACCGCAGTGAGAAAGCACTACAACTAAATCTGGATTTTCTCTTAGTATCTGTGCCTCGTATTTTTTAAGAGCTTCAACAGGATCAATTATATCTCTTCCTCCTAGAGAATTGGGCATAGTAATAATCTTAGTTTCTGGGGTTAATAAACCAACTACAGCTATTTTTAAATTCCCTTTGTTAATTATAACAAAAGGCTTAACTCCTTCAAATAAAGGATTAGCATTAGCACATAAAATGTTGGTATTTAAATTCTTTGCAATATTTACAAAAGCGTCGTATCCAAAATCAAATTCGTGATTACCAACAGCAACAGCGTCAAAACCTAAGTAATTGTAGAAATCTACAACTGCTTGTCCCTGAGAAAGATTCGAATAAATTGTACCTGCACTAAAATCCCCCGCATCAAATAAAATAACATTTTTCTCCTTTCCTCTTATATGTTTTATAATTGATGAGATATACTCTGCACCTGCTACTTTATAACTGTAATCCTTGAAAACCTTCTGAACTTGAGGTACCAATCTTCCATGAAAATCATTCATATGCAAAATATTTAACTCCTCACCAAAAGCAACAAACAAAATTAATAAAACTATAACTACACTAACTATTAGTTTTCTCATATCTAACACCTCCCTTTAACATATATTTTGATTCCTTCTTCTTAAATTCTTTATCATAAACGACAACATAATCATAATTTTTGAAAACTTCATAAAAATTAACAATTCCCCTTGTTTGAGAATAACTAACAAAACTTAAAAAAAGAAATAATAAAGACAAACCCCAAATTTCCCTAAAAAATAAAGGCAAAAAGGTAAATAAAAAAATAACAAAGAAAAAATAAAATCTGACACTACTCCATTTAGATTTTAATTTATCCATTTTGTAAAAACTTAATATCCATAACATTAATAAATTTTTTAAAAGCCAAATTATTCTAGAATAACCATAATGTGTTTTACCATAAATCCTTTTATAATGCTTAACAGGATAATTGTTAACCAAATTTTTATGAGCCCTGGTTATTATAGGTAAAAATCTATGATACCCAAAAGGTAAAACTAATCCTCTAACAACATAATCCTTATAAACCTTTAGAGAACATCCAACATCTTTAATATCATATCCTGAAAAGATACGAATAATAAAATTGCCAACATTACTTACGACAACTCTAAAACCTTCATCCCTATTTTTTCTATATCCACTTACTGCGTCTAAGTTGTTGTTTACAAGAATCTTAAGTAATGGAAGTATGTCTTCAGGATCATTTTGTAAATCAGAATCTATTGTAGCAACATACTTACCATTGAAATTATTAAAACCAAGAGAAAGAGAAGCAGATTGTCCCCTGTTTTTCAAAAATCTATATACTACAACCTTTAGGTTGAATTCAAGATTTTCAATTTTATTTAGATTTTCTACGAGAAAATTTGTACTATTATCATCGCTACCATCATCTATAAAAATCAGTTCAAAATTTTCAAATCCTAAATCTTTTTTTATTTTTTTAAACGATTCAATTACTTTATTCAATAAAATAACCAGATTATATTTTTCATTATGGTAAGGAACAATTAAACTAAGATCCATTTTTTAATCAACCCATTTTTAAGTTAAGCTTTCAAATAAGGGCGATATATTTTTCTATTAAAGCTGCAAGCATTTCTGTAGCAGGTACCATATCTTTTTCATTTTGAATTATCACATCAGCATACTTCTTAGTAGGTTTTATAAACTCAACATACATAGGTCTAACATAATTAAGGTATTGATTTATGACCTCATCAATACTTCTACCTCTTTCCTTTATATCCCTATAAATTCTTCTTATAAGTCTTATATCATCTGGAGCTTCAACGAATATCTTAATATTTGCTAATTTTCTTATTTTTGGGTCATATAAAGCAAATAAACCCTCGATAATAATTACAGGAGCAGGATGAACTATCTCATACCTACCAGTACGAGTGTATTCAACATATGAATATATTGGTTTTTTTATGGATTTTCTATTTAATAGATCCTCTAGGTGTTGATATAAAAGTTCCCAGTCGACAGAGGCAGGATGATCGAAATTCAATTTTTTTCTTTCTTCAAAATCAATGTTTGATAGGTCAACATAATAGGAATCCATATTTATTATTGTGACTTTGTCTTGGATATTTCTTGCGGTTAATAATTCAGTTATTTTATTTGCGACTGTGGTTTTACCTGATGCTGTTCCTCCAGCTATAAGAATAACCAGCACGATATATTATCCTTTTCCCTTATAGAATTCAGCCCATTTTGCTTTAAACTCTTCTTTATTCAACTTATAATAATCCTTATTTATCTCGATATAAATTTTATACTCTTCTGGGACATCTTCCTCCGGATAAATAGCTTGAACAGGGCAAACACTTTCACAAGCTCCACAATCTATACAAACATCAGGATCAATGTATAACTGTAACTCTCCACTATCTTCAGCTTCAGTAGGATGAATGCAATCTACAGGGCACACACTTACACAAGATCTGTCTTTTGTACCTATACATTTTTCAGTTATGACTCTTGTCATTTTTATACCCCCTTTCCTTAATTTCCTTTAATTACTTTTAATTTTTCACTGTAAAATAAAAGCTGTCTTCTTATCTATTATAACATAAATTTTATTATCCTTCTCAAAAAATGAAACCCTTTCAAGAGGTAAATAAGATAATTTGGTAGACAATCTCTTATCATCACTTAAAACTAAAGAATCAACCCCATCAAAATATAAAATTTTGTCATCATAAACTACAAAATTTTCAATCATTTCCGACTTAGATTCCGTTTTCTCGATTTCAATATTTTCACTAGCTTTTAAATATGTGAAGTTATTCATTCCATCTAAAATAACCTCATCCAAAATAACATATTTATCTTCCTTAATTTTTCTAATCTTTTTTAGTTTATTTTGAGAAGGATATAAACTGATTTTTCTTTCATTTTTGTTTATAAACAAAACCGCGTTTTCTTCTATAACAAAAATAAACTTATCATCCTCCATATAATCAACCACTTTTAAAATCTCAGCTTCAAAACTATCTTCATTAATAATATTAAAAACTAAACCATTAAATCTTTTCAAAAGTAAATATATCTTTTTATCTATTTCTTTTAACATCAACAAATTAGGATAATCATTAAAATCCATCTTTACAATCAAGTTTTCATCTATAAATTCTTTATTTTCTTTAGTTTTGATGATCTCTTCACTTGTTTGTAAATCTATCATCATTACGCTCTTTTGATAATTCTTATCAATTTTAATTTCAAAAAAACCATAATCATTTAAAACCTTAAAAACATATTCATTTTCAGATATATCGAAACTTATTAAATCAAAAGAATTGATAAAATTCCAAATACTCTCCTTTTTTGCTTTTTCATATAAACTGTAATCTTGAATTATTGAACTCTTAATTCTTTTCCGAGAAAAATCAAGACTTTTAGCAGATTTAAAATCTTCAATATCATTTAAATTATTTACATTTACTTCTTTAATTTCAGTATATTCATTTACAATGATAATAAAATCTTCTTCTTTTTTTATAAAATCGTTTTTTTCGGAAAATTTAATTATCTTACTAAAATCTTGACTAAGAAAATATAAAGTATTTTCAAATAGGTTATATCTATCAGAGTAAAGCAAAAAGAGAAAATAATCAGAATTTGGTTCTTCAGTGTTCAGTTTTTCAACACGAATATCAAAAGAAAAAATTATTAATTTTAAAAACTCATAATCTATGTTAATTTTGTTAATTTGGGACAAATTTTTAGGAAAATCTGTAGAAAAATCCAAATTTATATCAAAACAGCCCAAATTAGAAAATATAAGAATTCCTATTTTATGGCTAATCTCGTAAACTAAAATTTTACCAATTTGTATCGGAAAAATAGACGGATTCCCTATTAAATCACCCAAAAAAAATAAATCAACTCTATTTTCATCAAAATTAATAACCTTTATTCTTCCAGAATTAGTAAGAATATTGTTAATTTTATTAATATTGAAAGGAGAGAAAATTTTTCCGTTTATTATAAAAAACACCACTTCATTAATATTAGCAATCCTTAAATTTCTAATTTCATCATAATAATTAAATTTACTTTCAAAAAATATTTTCTCCGTACCTTTTTGAGATATTTTATAAACATCCTGAGAAGTCATAATATAATCAGAATGAATATTTACAAGTTCATCCTTAATTTCTCCAGAAAATGAAAACTCCAAAGAATCATTTACATCCAAATTTATTAACTTTAAGCAATTATACTTCAAATTAGAAGCAAGAATAAAACATTTATCATCAAATTTATATATTTTTCTTAGATCCCAGTATTGTGATTTTTCTTCCCAGAAAGGAATTGAATAAACTATACCTTTATCTTCACTAATTAACTCTAAAAAACAACCTTCCCTAATAATAATATAATTCTTACCCAATTTAGTTAAATCATTTATCAAAAAATTTCTTTCGAAGTTTTCGGGTAACACTTGATAATTAAAAATCATTCTCAAACCCCCAAATTTAATCTTTAATTTTTAATTAATCTTTAATTTTTAAATTAATTTTTAAAAATTTAATCGAGGATATATACTTTAACTTTTTTTCTACCCCATTGCAAAGCTTCTTGCAATGTTTCAAAATATAAATCTATTTTAAACCCTTTTATAGAAGAGCCGGTATCCAAAGCTGTAGCATATCCATAACCTTCAACATATAATTTAGTTCCCAAAGGTATTACCGAAGGATCAACAGCCGCAACCCCCCTCCTTACCCTACGACCAGTAAAAGTATAGTATCCAACACCTCCTACTTCACTGGTATATCCTGTACTTTCCATTAAATAGTACTTACCATTTAGTGAATTATATGGAGCTATTCCAACTTCCACTACTTTGTCTTCCGGATACTCCAAAAATTTCTTAGATATCAATTCCTTATCAACATTACCTTCAAAATCTAAAATAACGGAATAAATTTTTTCAATTTTTCCGTTTTTCCCATCCTTTAAAACCCTCATTTGATCTTGCTTTAAATTTTGCGTATAAACGATCTTAGTATCATAATTTACTATTTGCCGAATTTTTTTAATGTATTCAATATTTACCCCAACCCTTGATTGTAAATTAGTGGATAAAGATACCGGTATAAAATCTTGATCCAAATTAACTAAACTTACTCTTTTTATATTATAAATTCCCTCTTTTTTTAAAAAAGTTTTTATTTTGTTTATTATCATCTTTTCTAAATCTTTTAAGCCATAAAAACTGTAATATTCTAAGGTATATTCTTGATTTTTAAAAACAAATATTAACTTCTGAGGGAAATATATTTTAGCATTACTTAAGAAAAATGGGTTTACTGAAAAATTTCTTAATTTTGAAATCTTATCATTTTTTGAGATAAAAATTTGTTTTTTAGTATCCAACCCAATTTTTTTGAAAATGCTCCTTAAATCTTCAGAAAAATTGGTAATTATCGTATACTTTTTATTTTCAACAAAAAATGTTATTTTTTTGTTTTCATATATATTAAAACAGTTATCATCGTAAGCTACACTAAAGTATAAAGACAAATTCTGTGGTATGTCAAATTTTTGGACTACAGATAAATTACTACTTTTTCCTATATGAAAAACAATTTTTTGTTTTTCCAAACCTTCATAGGAATAGTAAT
>JBKBIY010000110.1:0-4001 GCA_046294045.1 bacterium
AGAATAGGTTTAGCAAATTCTATTTCTTATATGCTAGCAAAGGATAATGTTATATATGCAGCTGGAGTGGATCCGCAAATTGAACAGTTGGTATTAAGTAGTTTGCAAAAGAATGAATTTGGTACTTTTCCGGTTTTGGATCCAAACGCTAGTCAGGCTATTTTAATGTCGGTAGCTGAATTTGTAAGGTACGCAAGTAATAATGGCTATCAACCAGTTATTATTACTTCTCCTACCGTAAGGAGACATTTTAGAAAAATAATAGAAAGGAATTTTGGGCAAGTTTTTGTGATCTCATTTGCTGAAGTAGCTCAAAACTATCAAATAAAAAATATCTACCTTATAAAAATGGAGGTACCTACTAACGTATGATTGCATTGTTAATAAGTTTATCCAAAGTACCTCCAAAATTTACAAACCCAAATTATTTCAAACCTGTTTTGATATTGATTTTTAACAAATTTTTACTTAGTGAAAATATTACTAGAAATCAAAAACAGATATGGGATTTTATACTTAATGAAAATAAAAAAAAGGGATTTGTTCTGAAAAGTATAAAACAAAAAAAGATTTCTATAATTGATACCAAAAGGTTAAATAGTTTAATTATTTTTTTTTTTGTCAGTTGGTCAACAATTTTTTAAAGTTGATTCTTTAAGTATCAAAAATTTTGAAAAATTAGAAATTCTTTCTGTTTTATTAAAAGCTGAAATCTTTACTAGGTTACTTTTTATTAGTTTTAAGCTTAAAAAATATTTCAAATTACTAGTTAATAAGCCTAATTATGACAAGATTTCTTACGAAGTTTTGAAAAAAAATATCCAATATTGTATTAATTCGAGGAAATTTATTGATAATTTAATTTTTTACAGTTTTGATAAATATAGAACAGTAGAAATAGATGATGCTATAAGTTTTAGGAGAATTGATGAAGGTTATGAGATATTTGTAGCTGTTGCTGATTTATCAGAAATTTGGAATATTCATATGGATAAGTTTGTTTTTGAGTTTCCTCAGAGTTTGTATACTTTAGATGGTAAGTACTATATGTTACCAATTAATTTTATAAAAGAACTATCTTTATTGAAAAATCAAAAGAGAACAGTTTTTTTGTTTAGATTTCTTTTTAATAAAGATTTTGAGCTTAAAAAAAACGATTTTCAACCTTGTATCATAAGTGTTAAAGAGAATTTAAGTTATAATAAAGCTTGCAAAATTGTAAAAGAAAACGATTATCTTGAAAAAATTTCTAAGAACTTGTTACTTAGAAGGTTATCTAAGGGGGCCATAGTTTTATCTGATAATAAAGGAATGAAACTAATTATTCAAGAATTAATGATTCTTGTGAATTATGTCACTGCTAAGTTATTACAACAAAATAATTTTGGTTTCATATCGAGGGTTTTTGAGTTACCAAAAGATTTTGATTCTTATAAAGGTAAGGTTTATAATGATAATTCAATCATAAAATTCAAGATACTAAGTATGCTAAGTTTTGCTAGGTACGAGGTGGGGTGCTATCCTCATGAATTGCTTGGCCTTGATATTTATCTTCATATAACCAGCCCTATAAGAAGATATGTCGATGTTGTTAATCAAAAACAACTTCTTTCTCTTTACTACAGTTGTGATGAGTTTTTTAATAAAAATGAATTAAGAGAGATTTTGAAAACTTTAAACCCAATTCTTCAAAAGTATAATAACTTGGCAAAAGAATATAATAAAAAGCTAGCTATTGTAAAATTTATTAAGTATTTACTTAATTCTCCTAAGGAATATTTTGAATTCAATTATTTTGTTAACAATGAAGATTTATTTATTATACCAAAAAGAATTAGCCAAGAAGTAAAAATAGGAGAATTTAAAAAATTAAAGAATAAAGTTAATAAAGAATCAGTGATATGTTTTAAAAAATTAGAAATAGTTGATTTGCTATATAATTATCTAAGAAGAGTTAATTTATCCTCAGGAAATGAAAAACAAGAAAAATTAAAGTAGGAGGTTTAGGGTTATGAGGAAAAAGGTTATATTTTTAATAGTTATTGGTTTTATTTTTGCTTTAATTGGGTTTTATTTAAGTTCTTGTACACCAAGGGGAATAGGTGGGGGACCTATTTTAGCGGGTTTATTACAAGATCAACCGTCTGTTTTTGGTGTTTCTACCTTTAAAATGACAGGGTCTAATCCTCAACCCCTTGAGTTTGCTTTCGCATACTATAACAATACTTTTGAACCTTTTAGGTTTGTTAATTATAATTTAACTTCAAATTCATTTGTATCTTTTAGTTTTTCTAATAATTTTGCTTCTCAAATAAGTGGTAGGAAAGTGCTAATTTTTGGATCAGGTTGGGTAAGAGGAAACGCTGATGCTACCAGTAAAGAAATATTTTGGGTTGGTAAAATTATAAATTCGAATCTTAACGCTTCTGATATAGGAACTTCAGGAGGTTTTAAATTTATAATTGGACGTAATTTTGTTGCTAGAGTCTCTGTACCTGGTGCATTTGACAGTAATTTCGATAACTTGAGATTAAGGAAAGATGACAATTTTTCAGATTATCAAATAACTGATTTTGATGATCCAAATCAGGATTTTAGAG
This sequence comes from bacterium, assembly GCA_046294045.1. Classification (GTDB taxonomy): domain Bacteria; phylum DRYD01; class DRYD01; order DRYD01; family DRYD01; genus DRYD01. Next base: position 2,601 of record JBKBIY010000110.1, read on the forward strand.
CAGTTAATTTTGTACCTTTTTCTACGAGCAGCTATATAGGAGCAATAGCAGGAAGAAATGTAGCTTTTTATTCTACTACAAATAATAATAACTTATCAACTTGGCAAAACGCTATAAATAATAATAACCAGAATGATCCTAATAGACCTTCAAATTTTATAGCATTCGATGTTATTCCTAGTGGTAGTATTACTAATCCTTTTGTAATTATAATTGGGTCTGATGCAGGAGAAACACAAGGTGAATTTAGGGTTTATAGTTCTTTTAGTAATTCATGGGGTATTAATTTAGCTTCTTCTTTTACTCCATATATAGGCAATAATCCTCTTTATTCTGCGGATTATGTTGGTGCTGCTAACCAGGTTGACAGAATTGATACTGCTGGTGTTTGTGGTAGGGGATCTTTAGGATTTTATAAAGATAGTAACACAGATGGAATAGCAGATCCACCAGGAGCTGGAGATCTATGGATTTTTTATTCCAATCCTAACATCAATTTTTACGGTATTAATATTATTAAAGATACTAATAACAATAGATTTATTGCGGTGGGTTATGATAACGTCAGTCAAAAAGCTGTTATTTATAGGGGGATAGTTCAAGATAGCAATAACGACTTGATGCTTGATAACAATGTTGGGGGTAATAACAATCCTATAGAGGTTGATTTAAGCAATCTAAATTTAGATTTAAAGGAAATCGTGTTTTTTGATGTAAATAGTTCTGGAGAGAATGTTTTTGTTGTTGGAGTAGATACAAGTAATTGTAATATTAAACCTTATCCAAGTCCAGGGGTACCAACACTAACGAAATCGCTTCTTTTCCCTGCTGCTACTACTTCTGATGCTGATATAATAGATCTTTTTCAAGATATGAGGGGTGTTATATTGTATAGTAATGATGGTGGACAAAGTTTTAACTTGATAAGTTCTTTACTAAAATAATATGATTAATTTTTTTACAGCTAAGAGTGATAGAGAGAAAGCTAGGTTTTTTTTAATGTTAAATGTAGCTCTTAGATCGGGTTTACCTCTCTATCAAACTTTAAATATCATGAAAGAAAGTTTACCGGTTTATTGGAGAGATATTATTACTGTTTTAGCTGAGAATCTAAGAAGGGGTTACTCTTTATCTCAAACTATGAAATCTTTTGATGAAATTTTTGAGCCTATTGTTTTGAAATTAATTAATGTAGGAGAAAATACCGGAAAATTAGATGAGGTATGCAAATATCTTTTTGAATTTTACGAAAATAAAAGTAAAATTGTAAATAAATTGGTTTCTTCTTTACTTTATCCGATTTTTATTGTTGTTTTTGCTTTTATTATAGCGTATGTAGTATTGAATTTTGTTTTTCCTGTTGTAGTTACTATGTATAATGAAATGAATGTTAAATTACCT
>JBKBIY010000111.1:0-3958 GCA_046294045.1 bacterium
TGAAATAAATGAAAATACCTCTTGGAGTTGTTATCATGGAATAGAAAGATGGAAAGATGATTGTGGCTGTAAATTTAATCCTAATACATCTCAAAAATGGCGAAAAAATCTAAGATTAGTTATAGATACTATCAGAAACACTTTTGAACAAGTTTATGTTGATAACCTTTCGTTACTTGATACAATAGATGTAAGAAAAGAGTATATTAATTACTTACTTAAGAGAGACAATGAAATTAACGAATTACAAGATTTAAAAGATTTTATCTGCTATTTTTCTGAAAATAATTCTTTAAAGGATTGCCAAAAAGCGGAAAAATTGATTACTTTGCTAGAAATCTATAAAAATATCGTATTTGCATATACAAGTTGCGGATGGTTTTTTGATGATATTTCAGGTTTAGAAGCAACTACAAATTTAAAATTTTTGTATTATGCAGTAAAAAAATTAAAAGAATTGTGCAAAATTGACTTAGAACCTGTTATAAAAACCATTCTTAAAGATACTCCTTCAAATTATTACCCTGATGCTCTACATATTTACGATAAATTTGTTAAAAGCTGTTATTTATCAACAGAAAAGATTATTTCAAGCTATGTTCTTAATAAAATATTTCTTAAAGACAAAACCAAGTTTCTTAATCACTTTTGGAAAATAGAAAATTATGAAAAATATTCCCAAGAAAAAATAATCATTTCGGTAGGTAACATCCAAGGAACAGATATATGTACTTTATTAAATTTCAAAAAAGATTATGTGTTTTTGTATTTAGAAAATTTCAACTTTTACATAGGCTTAGGAGATTTTAATACTCATGAGTTATTTTCAAATCTAAAGGAGTACCTTGTTAAAAAAGATATTTCTAAAATGATTGAATTAGTTAATAAGCATTGCAAAGATAAATTTTCTTTAAAGGATATTTTTGTTAATACTAGGAGAAATATTCTTAAAAAACTCATTCACTCAAATGTTAAGGATATAGATTCGAAAATAGATGAAATATTTTCTGAGCAAAAAAATATAATACGTAACTTAATAGATTATGAATATTTCCCCATACCTTTGGAGATGAAGTTGATAACCCAGTTAATTTTGGATAACAGAATAGAACAAGCTATAGAAGATTTTGAAGTAAATAATAATTATGAAGATATCTTTTATTTTCTTTCTTTAGGTGATACTTTAGGAATTAGTATAGATCAAGAAAAATTCAAATTAAAATTTTCCGTCAAACTTAAAGAGGAATTATTAAAACTTGAGAAGTTAATTTTTGTTCAAAAAACCGATTTGCAAACTCTTTCATCTTATATAGATAAAATAGAAAAATTTGTAGATTTCTCTTCAAAATTAGGAATAAATCATAATTTATGGGAAAGTCAAAATATTTTGTTTTCTATATATAATCGGTTTAAGAAAGAAAAAGAGGATTTAGGTAGAATTTATAATCAAGAGTTAAATTTTATTAATCAAAAAATAAATCTTTTAGCGGACAGGTTAAAAATAAGGATAATTTTGTAGTTTCTTAGGTAGTGTTTAGGAGGGGGTAAAAATGGAGTATAATATACCTACGATTATTATTGGTTTAGGGGGTACAGGTTTAAAAAGTGTAGTTTCTCTTAAGAAAAAGCTAGGAAAAAGTTTTGATAAAAGTCTTCTTAAATTCTTGGTTATAGATTCAGATAAAAACGAGATTCTTGTTAATGAGTTATCTCCTGATGAATATATAAATGTTGGTGTACCAGGGGTTTCAGAAATTATTAGTAATCTTAGAGGGGAAAGTGCATCTTTCATAAGAGATTGGTTCCCTTCGAATTTGAGTTTTAAAGTTGTTTCTGGTGATGAAGGAGCTAAGCAATTTAGACCCATGGGAAGACTTTATCTATTTAAAAATTTTGATAAAATCTATAACACTGTAGATATGATAGTTAAATCTTTAAGAGCTAAATTTGCAGATGTTAAAATATCTTCAAAAACAATTAATGTTTATATTATTTCTTCTACTTGTGGGGGTACAGGTAGCGGAATGATCCTTGATGTTGCCTATATGGCAAGAAAAATTATAGAAGAAGAAAATGCTGTACCTTCCTTGATAAAAGGAATACTATTTTTACCAACGGCTTTTCATCCATTCCCTATATCTGAAGAAGCTGAAAGAAAACACCTATTCGCAAATGGATACGCTACTTTAAAAGAAATAGATTACTATATGAATCCTAACATTGAAACCGAATATGATGTACAGTATACTTCAACACAGAGAATAAAAACCAAAAAACCACCGTTTGATGCCTGCTACATAGTAGATGATGAAAATGAGGAGTTTCCAATTGGAGGTATAGACGACACCATAGAAGCTGTAACTGAATCGCTTATAATTATTCTTTCTTCAGGAATAGGTACAGCAATAAAATCTGCAGAAGATAATCTTTTTACCATTTTAAGTGGAATCCAAAAAATGCAACCCTATCCCGAAAAAAATTACCTCTATAGCTCTCTAGGAACATCTAGTATCATTTATCCCATAGAAATGATAAAAAAATATGCCGCCGGAAGATTAGTAAAATACTTCTTTGATCACCTTAATTATCCTGCAAATTTTTCTTTTGTCCTTGAATTAATGAAAACTCTAAAAATAGATGAAATAAATTCAGATGACTTAATAACTCAATTTTATAACCAAAGCGTTTCTTTTACAGAAGTATATGAAAAAGTTTACCAAATAGATAATAAAAATTTCCAAATAGATATTAGAGAAAAAGTCCTCGTTTATTATACAAGTTATGATCAAGTAAAGAAAAAAGTTGAAGAAAAATTAGATGAATTCGTAAGAACTAAATTTGAAGAATTTAAAAAATTAATAGAAGATTATATTTCCAATCCATCTGTAGGATTTTTTGCAATTTACAATGCTTTGACAGATATTGAAAAAGGTTTACCTGCTTATATAAACAAGGCTAAAGAAATGCTCAAAAAAGAAATAGAATTTCATAATGAACAGGTTTCTAAACTTGAAAGAGATACAAATTTTTACCTTGAATCTCTAATAGAAAAATCCAAGAATTTGATAGCAAAGTTATTTAATAAAAAAGATAAAAACTTAGTAGAAAAATTTGCAAAATCAATCTCTGATTTAAGTAATCATAAAATAAACGTTATCCTAAAAGAAAGTGCAATTACCTTTTACAATAAACTTAACCTGTTAATACAGCGTTATATAAGTGATCATATTGACAACATAAATAACGCCTGGCAAAAATTTTATAAAGATTACATACTTGAATATTTAAAAATTGATTTTGAATCTAAACCAAGTAGCTGGGGCAATAGAATCAACTTCTACATAGCTAATAAAGAAATGATAGATAAAGATATAGACCTAATAATAGAAAATGAAAAAACAAGAATTATTAATCAATTATACAAAATATTTGATGGTTTTAAAAATTTTGACTATTCCAAATTTGGAACCTATGAACAAGCAATATTAAATTTTATTGAAGAAAACTTTATAGATTACTTACATATGGATTTAGAAGATCAGGTTGTTAGTATATTCGGAGATGAAAATCAAGTAATCAATAGATTATTAAGATCTTCTACAATCTTATACAGATACAAATCTCAATTATTTAACGATTCCTATGTTAAACAATATAAAGTCCTAGGAGTTAAAAATGTTGATAAAACTAGATTTTTTAATATTGCTAAATCTCAAAATATAGAAGTTATTGAAAATTTTAATCCATACAGAATATCAATGCTACAAATAAAACATGGTCTACCTTTATATGCTTTTGTATTGATTGAAATTATGGAAAAATCTTATGATGAATTAATTAATTCCGATCCCGGCTTACACATAAATCCTTTCTATCAAAAATTAAGTAACATTTCTCTTGAATCAGAAATTTCAAATCAAGATTTTCAAAAGTATCTTTATATTTATCTATCTTTTAT
>JBKBIY010000112.1:0-3883 GCA_046294045.1 bacterium
AACGTTAAATATTGGGAAAATAGCATAAAAGACAATTTCTTTGGTAATATAAACATAGATTTATTTGGAAGATTGGGTTTTAGGAAATTTGAAAACAATGCTGCTTACATACCTACTCCACTTAATATTCTTTCTTTAGGTACTTTTTTTTCAAATAGATACCAAAAAGTAGTTAATGCTTCCCAGGATTCAGATGTAGTTAATCATGAAGTTGGACATGCTATCCTTGATAGAATAAGAAGTAACTATATAGATAGTAAATATCATCTTGAGGGAGCGGCTATTCATGAAGCTTTTAGTGATATTAACGCTTTCTTAATGGCTGCTATGGAAGAAAATATTGAAACACCTAACAGTTTAGATAATCCTAATGTTTTTTCATCAATAGGAGAATATTTTGGTAAAATAATATACACTGAAAGGGAAATAGAAAAAGAAATACTAGATAAAAATCCATTTGTTGATATAAAGCAAATAGAAGTTAATAAACCTATAAGGGATTTATCTGGGAAAGTAGAATATGTTCCTTATAATTCTTTACCTGATAACAAAAAAGGAGAACACTCTTACTCTTTACCTTTAAGTACCACATTTTACAAAGCATTTGCTTCTTATGCAAAAGAGGTAGGTGACGTTAAAAAAGCTGCGCAAGAATTTTTCAAAATATTTACCTATGGTACAATTCTTTCTCCTGTGTCACCCACCACTATGCCAGATTTCTATAAATCTTTCATAGTTGCCGATATCCTATACAACGACTCTAAATTATCTTCATATCTACTACTAGCAGCTAAAGAAAGTAACTTACTTAACGATTCAATTGAAAAAATAAAAGAAGAAATACATCAAAGTAAAAACGTACAATTACAAAAATTTAAAGAATTTATTCTTAATATCCAAGGTAAATCAAAAGATAAGTTAGATAACGGATTAATAGCAAAACTAATTTTGGAAGATCTTAGAAAACAATTCCCTCAATTTAACTACATAAAAGAATTAAAAGTAAACATAGTACCTTCGATAGATGGAATACAAATAGAAGGTATATACACTTATCCCGCAAAAATTAATGATGAAATAGATGTTTACGGAGGTATTTTACTAGTTTTTGATAAAAATATGGAACTAGTTTATTCAAAAATTGAAATTCCTTCTTTTGAAAAAATTAGTGTTGTTAGCGATTATTACAGTTTAAAGAACCCTAAAAAGTGATTAATAAGCTAGCTTGGGAAAAAATAGAAAACATTATAAGCGGTTTAGGAGAAGGTTTTTTCCCCTTTACATCGGGAAATGTTAGCGTTAAAATAGATAACCTTGTTTATTGTACACCCAGTTCTATTAAAAAAAAAGATTTAAATATAAATCTTTTATCTGTTATTGATTTGGAAAACAATTTGGTATGGGGACCTAAACAAACTAGTGAAGCTAATCTTCATCTTGAAATATACAAAAATTTTCCTAAGGTTAAAGTGGTGGTTCATACCCATCCTTTTTTTTGTACCATATTTGCAATAACTGGGAAAAAGATACTGACTAACATTTTACCAGAGTATTATCTTAAACTTAGAAAGATTGTATATGTAAAGTATGTAACACCTGGAACTATTCAATTAGCTAAAGAAGTTGTAAAAAAAATTAAAAAAGAATTGAAAAATTATTCTAAAGGGGTCGTATTATTAAGAAACCATGGATTAGTTGTTTTTTCGGAAAATGAAAAAGAAGCTGTAGAATTAACTTTATACGCAGAAGAAATAGCTAAGATTAATTATTTTTCCTTACTAATAGGTAAACCAAATGAAATAAAGAAAGAGTTAATTTACGAATTAGTAAAAAATTATGGTGGAAAATAGTTAGAGTAGTAGTTCAGCGTAACTTCTTTTGATTTCTGTAGGCTTAGAACCAGGAACAGTAATGGGTTTCCAGACCTATTTGGGCACCTAGAAAAAAATATTCTGATACAAAGTTACTTCCTGTGTGACCTAACAACTCAAAAGCGCATTCAATGAGCAGCAATGGATTATCACTTGCTAGCAGTGAATCCGTTAACTCTTTTACAAAATCGTGCCCTATTTGTACTCTGTACGCAAGTTCACGATAGAAGGTAAGTTGGGGGGATAACTTTGATAACTTTAATTCTATTGCTTGCCATTTAATAAACTCTGAGCGATTAACTAGTCCTGGAGTAATAGTGTTCAAGAATTCTTTAACAAATTGCTCAGGAGTTATCTTACTCCGACTTGGCAAAACTGTCACCATGCTTATGTTTCTTCTTTATTTCTTTATTTCTCTATTTAGATGATAAGTAATGTATGGGATTTATCATACTATTTCGTAACTTACGGACATCTTCACCAGGATCAGGTTTTCTAAAGATAAAGAGGTGTTCATGATAAATCAGTAAAAAGTCTCGATTGGATTGGTGTTGCCAGCGTTCACGGGTACTTTTCATTTTCCACTGCACTTTAATAACATCTTCGCGTAGAATGAAACCAGCTTGTAGAAAACATTCCATTACTCGAAAAGCTATTGGGATATAGTGTTTATGGCGGCGAGTATCTCCAATAAGGATAGCGCAGTGTCTTCCTGGTTTGAGAACTTTATAGCATTTTTCTGCAACTTCCATCATGGCTTTTATATATTCATCTACTGAGCGTATTATTGAAAGGTCACCATTTACTTTTTTGCCTTTGGAATATACAATAATGTTAGCATAGGGTGGGTGAGTAGCGATTAAATCAATACTGTTATTAGGAATTTTATCAAGGTTGCGAGCGTCTCCGTGATAAAGCCGAATTTCTGTTGGGGGAAGTGTTTCGTAAAGATTATAGGGCTCAAAGTTTAAGCGATCAAAGGTAAGCATAAGAGCTTCATAATTTATGTCAACTCCAATTCCATTTCGACCAAGAAGTTTACATTCCACTAAAGTCGTACCGCTTCCGACCATTGGATCAAGTATCCATTTCCCAGAATTACAACCTCACCTTGTTTAATAAGAAACTCTTCGTATTCTTGCCAATTTACTTCTCTCATACTGATGAATTGATAAGTTGTTTGACTCATAATGAATCACCTTTTAAGTTTATTTTTATTAAATTCTAGTTCTCATTATCAAAGCATATTTTTGATAATCTCTGTTGTATTGTGCTAATAACCCTAAGTGTAGTTTAGAATTTTTTAAAGGTTTAAAGTACATTGCACCCTCTATTGTTAACTTTGATAATTCTTTTTCAAACTGATATTCTTGATTTTGTATGATTTCGTTGGTTATTAATTTATTTCCGTTTAATGTATATCTTATTTTTAAGCTAGAATAATAGAAAGTTTCTTCATCTTTTGAATTATGATCGTAACCTAGATATATTTCTGTAATATTTTGTTTTTTCGAGGATACGGTAGTTTGCCATAAAGTTACATCTGTTTGAGTTGTATAATTGATTTTTGAAGTATTAATATTTTCTATTCCTATGTTAAGATTATTTTTTAATCCATATTCTGCTTTTAGGTATGTAAAGTGTGAATTATATTTAGCTTGAGAGGGTATATCTAAGTTTATTCCTGTAAAGGATGTTTCTTTATGTCTTAGGTTGTAATGATTTACTATTAAGAGTATATATGAATTAATAGTTTTATAGTTTAAGTAAGCTCCTATTGAATTAAAGGAAATTTTTGAATCTAGGGGTATATATTGTGGTTTGGGATTACTTTGAGTTTCTATTTTACCAATTCCTAAAATTAAACCTGCTTTTAATTTGTTATTTAAGTATTTGTCAATTATAAAAGATCTTCCTACTATTGAGGAATCAAAATCATCTGAATTGAGTTTTTCATAAAAATTAAATGATCTAATTTGTGTTTTTTTGTTTTGTAAATTTAGTTCTTTTTC
>JBKBIY010000113.1:0-3850 GCA_046294045.1 bacterium
CAAAACACATACATCGTAAATGAAGACCCTTTGCTACCTCAACTCTACGAAAAACTTACAAAAATAAAAGATAAAATAAAGAAAATTTTTGTTCTACCAGATGAAAGAATAGAAAATGATTACCATAAAGATACAAACGTAGCTTTCATAACCACAAACTTAATAAATCACCTAGGTAAAGATTTTTCTTCAAGAAACATTATAGCAATAACAATTACTGATATTGTCAATTTGCCAAATGTGTATATTCTTAGAAGTTTTGAAGTAATAGCAAAACTTATCAATTTGAAAATATACTCACCATATGCAGGTTTTCTAGACGCAAGTTTTATAGATCAATTTCTCTTTTCATTTCATAACAAAATGCTTGAATTACCAATAAGAGAATTAGCTATAAATGTTGAAAATTCTCCAGTAGAATTAAAAAATTTAATACATTACATAAAAAAAAACTATAACGCTACCTTAATAGGTTACATAAAAAACGATGGAGAATTAGTAAACATAATACCTAAGTATGTGGATATAATTAACTCAGAAAGTAAGAATTATCTTATATCCCTATCCGAAATACAGAGCTTGTTAATTATAAGATAGCTCTTTTACCCTTTAATAAATAAACACTGGGGATACAAAATAAAGCAACTAAAAAAGAACTTATAGCACCACCAATCATAGGTACAACGATTGGTTTTAGTACTTCACTACCCATACCCTCACTCAAAACTATAGGTATTAACGAAAAAATAAGGGTAACTACAGTCATTACTTTTGGTCTTAACCTTTTAACAGCTCCATTATAAACCTTTTCATAAGCACTTCCCTTTGTAAAAATTAGTGAATTTCTAATATAAATCATCATTACTATCATCATTTCAACAGCTACTCCCATCGTAGATACTATTCCGGCAACCGAGGCAATAGAAAGCTTAAATCCGAAATAATCCAAGAAAACCAAACTACCGATTAAAGCCAAAGGTAAGAAATAAAAAACCACACCAACTTCCCAAAAATTGTAAAACACTAAATACACCATAAAAAATATCAAAAATAAAGAAATAATTACCACCAAAGGTAAATTTTTTTTAGTTTCCTGCCAATACTTAAAATCTCCGGAATACTCATAACTGTAACCTTCCTTGAAAAACTTCTTTATTTTTCCATCTATAACTTCGGTAGCATAATTTATATCAATATTTTCTTTAGGCATGATATATACATAAGATACGAAAAATCCATTTTCTGTCCTTATTTCAGAAAATGAAAAATCATATTTTATCTTTGCTATATCCGAAATTTTAAAAATTTGTCCCTTAACATAGAAAGGAATTTCCCAAAAATAATCCTTTTGATTCTCAAAGAATCCTAAAGAAATATCGTACCTTTTTAAACCATCTATAACTTGTGAAACTGGTTCATTTCTGAAAAACAAATCAAAATACTCTTGTACATCCTTAATACTTAAATTTCTTCTTGCTAATTCTTTTCTGTCAAATTCTATATAAACATATGGTTGAGAAGCTATTCTTTCAGCATAAACATTAGTAAAAATATCCAATTTTTGCAATTCTTCTTCTATCTTAATAGATATTTTAATTGTCTGTTCAAGATCAGGTCCATAAATTTTTACGCCTAATGGTGTTCTTATACCAGTAGTTATCATATCTATTCTTCCTTTTATGGGTTGTGTAAATCCGTTAACCACTCCGGTAAACTTAAGTTTACTGTCCAATTCTTGAATAATTTTTTCATAAGTCATACCTTTTCTCCATTGATTTTGCGGTTTAAGGGTTATTATTGTTTCTATCATAGATAAGGGAGCGGGATCAGTAGCAGTATCAGCTCTTCCAACTTTCCCAAAAACATTTTCAACTTCATAAAACTCCTTTATAACCTTATCCTGTAAAATTAAAAGATTCCTTGCATCATTAATGGTAATACCAACGGAAGTTGTAGGCATATACATTATAGAAAATTCCCTTAAATAAGGCATAAATTCAGTTTTAAATGATTTTAAATAAAAATAAAATCCAAACCATCCCAACAAACCAAATAAAATCATTAAAAAACTAACTTTAGAAAAAATAAAAAACATAAATGAGTAAATCTTTTCTAAAATACGGTTAACTAAGTTTTTTTCTTCTTCTGGTACTTTCCCATAAATAAAAACATTACATAAAGGTAAAACCAAAAATATTGCTAACAAAGAGCCAACTATCATTGCTATGGTTTTAGTAATAACCAATGGAGAAAAAAGCTTTCCCGCTTGACCACCTATATACAAAAAAGGTAAAAAAGAAACAGCTACAATCATTAAAGCCAAAAATATTGGATACCCTACCTCCCTATAAGAATCCATTAAAAATACTTTTCTAAGATCCATTGAATACCGCTTTGGATAGATAATTTTTAAAAAATAAGGTAAAGGTATATTTTCTTGAAGCTTATTAAATAAAGCTAATTTTCTATGATAATTCTCAATGATAACTATTCCGGCATCTATCATAGTACCTACAGCAAGTATAATCCCTCCTAAAGACATTATATTTGAGGTTAAACCTATTGAGTTAAATATAACAACACTTAACAAGGCCCCTAAAACTGTGTAATAGCTTATCACTAAAGAAGATCTAAAATGTAATAAAAATATAGAAACAACTATAATGGTAACAATAACCTCTTTTTTTATATCTTCAAGTAAATTCTTTATAACCTGTTCTATAAAAATTGATCTATCATAAACGGGCACTAAGGATACTCCTTGAGGTAAAACAAGTTTTTTTATTTCTTCTTTTATTTTCTTTATAGTTGTATATGTATCGGTACCAGATCGAAGTATTACTATTGCTCCAACTGTTTCTCCCATCCCATTATAATCGGCGGTTCCCATTCTTAGAGAAGGAGTTTCCACAATATATCCCACATCTTTTAATTTTACCCCTTCCCTTAAAGGAATCTCCATCAATTCATGAATATTTTTTATATATCCAGAAGTTTGGATAAAAGTTTGTTTATTTGCGATTTCTATGTATTTTCCGCTTACTTGTGAATTATTATTAGCTATAATCTTTGCTATTTCAAGGGGCTCAACGGAATACTGAATTAGTTTAAAAGGTTCAAGAAAAATTCGAAATTCCTTTTCAAATCCACCTATACTAGCAACCTCCGCTACCCCATCAATAGATAATAATTTGTATTTTATATAAAAATTTTGAAGATCCCATAATTGGGATAAATTTTTATCAGTTGACAGCAAAACATATTTAAAAGCCCATCCAACACCGGTAGCATCAGGTCCTAAATAAATCTCACCAGGTAAATTCAAAGTATTTAATTTTTCAATAATTCTACTTCTTGCCCAATAAAAATCAATTTCATCTTTTAGAATCACATAGACAAATCCAAAATTTGACATAGAATATCCTCTAACACTTTTCACTCCTTTTAACCCCATCAACGCAGCGGATAACTTGTAAATTATCTGATCATGTATTACCTGTGGACTTTGACCCGTATATTTACAATAAATTATAACCTGATTATCAGTAATATCTGGAATAACATCTATCCTAATTTTTCCTTGATAAACGTAATTAATTAAAATCAAAAATATAACCAAAGAAAAAACGAAAATCATTCTTGACAAATCCAGGAGCACCTTAATCATCAAAATTACCCCCTAAAGTTTAATAAATATTTAATAAATATTTCTTATTCTTGCTTCGCTATCTATAAGGAAATATCCGTATTGAGCTATTTCTTCACCTTCAGTTAATCCACTTTTAACTTCGTAATATTTATAACCTTCGTTTTCCCAGATTGAACCAATTTGAACTTCAATCGGTAAAAA
>JBKBIY010000114.1:0-3810 GCA_046294045.1 bacterium
AGTATCCAATAAAATCAAATTTTTCTTTATTGATAATAAGCTAAGAAGAGTTATTATTTCTTTATATAAGGAGTTTATGTTTATTAAATCTTGGTAAGAAATGTTTGGAAAGTTGTTAATATATTCTTTTACTTGAAGTATTTGAGGTTTAAGGGCGGGATTTTTGTTTATAGATTTTGAGTTTAAGTATTCGTTAATTATTTCCATATCTCTTTCTTTTAGCTTATTTATTTCTAAAATAGCTTCTTCTAATGAATTAAAGATGAAAATATTAAGATCGCTATTTACCATTTCTTTTAAAGGTTCCGTATTTTTAGTATAAAAAATAATGTTTTCATAGGTTATTTTAGTTGGATTAAAAAGTTTTATAAGTTTTTCAAATTCTGCTGTGTATATATTAAAATTAATCATGTTTATATTTTCTTTATATTCTTTTTCGAGGTGATATAAAAGTAATTTAAAAAGGGGTTTAGGGTTTTTATAAACAAAAACGTTAATCATATTTTAGTATTTAGCCAAATAACATTATAGCAAAAGCTTTTGTCCAGTAGTTTATAGCTTTTGAATATTCTTTATTTTGGAAATATACAACAGCTATATTAAAATAAGCTGGCCAAAAGTAAGGATTTATTTCTAGTACTCTTTCCCATTCCATTATTGCTAATTTGTATTTACCTTGTACATAGTAAGCTTCTCCAAGGTTATGATGAGCTTGCCAATGTTTTTTATTAAGTATAGTTACTTTTTGCCAACTTTTTATAGCATTTTCTACATCTGATAATTCAAAATAATAAACATTTCCTATATTCCAATGAGCTTGCCAGAAATCAGGATTATATAATACCACCTTTTTCCAATTTTCTAACGCTAATTCTATATTACCTTGAATATAGTAAACATTTGCTATATTAAAATAAGCTTTCCAGAAGGATGGATTTAAATTTACACATTTTATCCAATAATCCAAAGCAGTATATATATCCGAACTATTAAAATACATATTTCCTAGGTAAAAATAAACTTCAGAGAAATTAGGATTTAATTCCAAACATTTATTAAAATTTTCAAAAGCTTGGTCAATGTTTCCGGTTTCTAAATAGTACAAGCCTAGACTATAATAAGCCATAACAAAGTTGGGATCTGTTTCTATTGTTTTTTGCCAGTAATGTAGTGCTTCATCTATTCTATCTTGAGAGAAATAAGCATTTGCGAGATTATACATTGCTTCCACTAAATTAGGGTTTATAACGAGTGCTTTTTGCCAATTTTCTATTGCTTCTTCTGTAAATCCTCTTTTATATAGAGCATTAGCTAGATTATGATATCCTGCTGCAAATTTGGGATTAATCATAATCACTTTTCTATAATGCGCTATAGATTTTTCTATTTCTCCTATTCTATATAGTGCTGAAGCTAAGTTGTAATGTGCTACAAAGTTGGAAGGACTTAATTCAACTGCTTTTTTATATTCCTCTAAGGCTTCTCTTAGATGATGTACTCCGTCAAGTGCAGTTCCTAAATTGTTTCTTATAAGAGGATTAAATGGATCAAACTCTATAGCTTTTTGCCATTCTAATATTGCTAACTCCATATTACCTTGTTTAAAGTAGTTTGTTCCTAGTGTATTATGTATTGTAGCTTTTGCTGGTGAAATTATATATTTTTTGTTTTCTTTCTTTATTGAGTATAAATTTTCCACAATTTCTCTGAAATTATCTGGTCTATTTTCCGGATCTTTTGATAAACATTTATCTAGTAAGGATGACAAAATAGGATCAAATCCTGGTATTACTTTTGATAAACTTTTGTGCTCATCTTTAACTATTGACTCCAAAGTTTTAGTTAAGCTTTCTTTGATAAAAGGATGAATTCCTGTTAAGAAATAGTAAAAAATTAGGGCCCAGGAAAATATATCCACTTTTTTTGTTAAATTTTCAGGATCATTTATTTGTTCAGGCGCCCAAAATATCATTTTTTCCGAAAATTGATTACTTTGAAATAAAAAATTACTGTCTAAATACCCAAAGGATATTCCTCCTATTTTTAAATTTTCTACGTTTTCCCCTAGGAAAATTATATTTTTAGGTTTTAGTTCTTTATGGATTATATTGTATTCATGTATATATTGTAAAACTTCTGCTATTTTTATGAAAAGATCTATATATTTATCTATTTCTTCATTTTTAGGATTTTTTAGAGGTTTAAAAATTTCATCTATTTTTAAGCCTTCATTTTTTTCTAGGGTAACAAAATATATTCCTTCGTATTCTTGAATTTCATAAATTTGGGATATGTTAGGGTGCTTAATTTTTGTAGCTAGTTGTACTTCTTTAAATAAGCTATCTCTTTTTTTGTCATCTTCTAAAATAAAAGGGCTTAGAACTCTAAGATATAAATCTTTGTCTACTATAGGATCGTAAGCTAGATAAATTTGTCCTAATGGAGTTGCATCTACTTCTTCTTTTATTTGGTATCTTCCTATGGTTGCTGCAAAACTCATTTATTTCTTTACACTTTTACTTTTATTAGATCCAAATTGATAAGTACTTGTTCTATTTTCTTCATTTCTTCTGTGTTGGCTCTTCTTAAAGGCGGCCTTAAGTTATTAACTTTAAAACCTAATAAACTTAAAGCGTACTTTACCGGAATTGGATTAGTTGTTATAAATAATACTTTAAGCAATTCATAAATTTTATAATATATTTCTTTACTTTCAGCGGGATTATTTTCAAAAGAGGATATCATTTTTTTTATCCATTTTCCCACTATGTGTGAGCAAACTGATACCGCACCTTTTGCACCTAAGGAAAGTAAAGGTAAGGTTAGTATATCGTCTCCTGAATATACAGAAAAATTAGGATTTAGCTTTAAGATTTCTGAAACTTTTGTGATATCATTATGAGATTGTTTAAGTCCTATTATGTTTTTAATTTTTGATATTTCTGCTATTGTTTTTGGTTCAAGATCTACACCTGTTCTAGAAGGTATGTTGTATATTATTATAGGTTTATGGGTTTTTGAGGCTAAAGTGTAAAAATATTCAATTAAAGCGTCCTGCGGAGGCTTATTATAGTAAGGAGTAGTTATAAGAAAACCATCTACTCCTGTTTCTTCTAATTTATATAGTTCTTGGATGGATTTTTCAGTATTATTAGAAGAAATATTAGCGACTATTGGTATTTTTATGGTGGATTTGGCAAATTTTGCTATTTGAATTTTTTCTTCAATTGATAGGGTGGGGGATTCTCCGGTGGTTCCAAAAACAAGCACACTATCACTTTGTTCTTCAAGGTAAATCAATAATTTTTCAAACTCCTTAAAATCTATTTTTAATTCTTCGTTAAAAGGAGTGATGCTTGCGGTTATTACCCTACCAAAATTCGACATTATTTTACCTCCTTATTATAAGTTCTTCTCAAAAAAATTCTATAATTTTTTTTAAAAAACCTTCAAAAATCACTATATAAATAAATTATTCTCCTACTAAAAATCTTCCGATACTGAAAAATCTTCTAGTAAAAAATTAAGTAAGTTAGTTGCAAATTCTCCTTTAGGTAAGAAAAACGAAAGGTTTAGCTTCTGATAATCCTGAAAAACCTCATCTTTTGTGAATTCATACCAATATATAACAGGATTACTAAAGATGTTTCTTTTGTTACCTTCTAGATTAAGTTCTGGGTTATTTGTATTTATAGTTTTTTTAGGATATACTAATTCTATCTTATCGGGAAATTTTTGGGTTAGATTTTTGAATTCTTCAGGTATTGTCAAAGTGTATTCTCTTATGAAATAGTCTGAATCTACTGATTT
>JBKBIY010000115.1:0-3787 GCA_046294045.1 bacterium
TTTTGATTATAGCAAAATAGTAGATTTTACAGTGAATTCTTAGAATATAGAAAGTTGATGAAGGAAGTAGTTTAAATGAAAAGAAAAATAAAATGGGAGTAAAAGAATAGTAGTAATAATTAATTAGAAAGGAGGAAAAATAATGGAAACAAGAATTCCTTTGATAGGAGAAAAAGTAAAAGATATGAAGGTGAAAACTACTTTAGGATTTATTAATTTTCCACGTGATTATGCAGGCAAATGGGTAATTTTGTTTAGCCATCCTGCTGATTTTACACCTGTATGTACAACTGAGTTTATTGCTTTCCAAAAAAGAATAGATGAATTCAAAAAATTGAATTGCGAATTGATAGGTTTATCAGTTGATCAAATTTTTTCCCATATAAAATGGATAGAATGGATTAAAGAAAAAATGTCTGTAGAAATCACTTTTCCTATTATAGCGGATGAAATGGGGGAAATAGCAAAATCTTTTGGAATGATAAGTCCTATGAAAGGGACAAATACTGTTAGAGCTGTATTTATAATAGATCCTGAAGCAACTATAAGACTTATCCTATATTACCCTCAAGAAATCGGTAGGAATATTGATGAGATACTAAGAGCTTTAAGAGCTCTACAGGTGTCAGATGAACAAAAAGTTGCTATACCTGCTGGCTGGCCTAATAATGAATTAATAGGAGATAAGGTTATTATACCTCCACCGTATGATATTAGATTAACAAATAAAAGAATGCAACAATACCAATGTTATGATTGGTGGTTCTGTTTTAAACAAATAGAAAATAAATCCGAAGATTTATCCTATTCAAGGAGGTAAGGTTTATGCAAACTATATTAAGAAAAGAAAAGTTATCTTATACTAAGAACGATTATCAAACCGAACCATTTTTAAATTTTGCTGATCCTTTGGTTGTGGATAAAATAAAAAGTGCGATTGAATTTGTTGAAAAAAACTTAGGCAAAGAATATCCTTTATTCATTGGAGGAAAGGAGTATTATTCACCAAATAAGTCTAAATCAATTAATCCTGGGGATTTTTCGCAGGTAGTGGGAGTATTTCAAGAGGCTACTGTTGAGCAAGCCGAGGAAGCTGTAAAAGCAGCTCTTGAAGCTTTTAAATATTGGTCAAAATTATCTCCTTATCAAAGAGCTCATATATTCCTAAGAGCTGCTAATATTTTACGTCAAAGAAAATATGAAGCTATAGCTTGGATGATTTTAGAGGTTGGTAAAAATTATGCAGAAGCTGATGCTGATGTAGCTGAAACCATAGATTACCTTGAATATTACGCTAATCAAATGATAAATTTGTATGAAAACCCTCCCAAATTACTAAAATTCCCTGGAGAAAGAAATTATTATCATTACATTCCTTTAGGCGTAGTAGTTGTTATTCCACCCTGGAATTTCCCATTAGCCATACCTGCAGGAATGTCTATTGCTGCAATGGTTACAGGTAATACCGTTATTTTAAAACCTGCTCAGGATTCCCCCTTTATGTCTTACTTTTTCTATAGCATAATGAGGGAAGCAGGTTTACCTGACGGAGTTTTGAATTTTCTTTCTGGTAAAGGTAGTGTAGTTGGTGATTACTTAGTTAAACATCCTATGGTTAGAATGATTGCTTTTACTGGTTCTAAAGAAGTCGGAATGAATATTTATAAAGAGGCTTCGGTTGTTAACAAAGGACAAAAGCACTTAAAAAGAGTAATTGCAGAAATGGGAGGAAAAAATGCTATAATCGTTGATGATATAAAAGATGAAGAATTTTTAAACTATGCTGTTGACAGTGTAGTCATTTCTGCTTTTGGTTACCAAGGACAAAAATGCTCAGCTTGTTCTAGATTATTGCTTCATAAAAATATCTATGAAAAATTTAAATCTTTACTTGTTGAAAAGATTAAAAAAATTGAAGTAGGTTTACCTAAGGAAAATAAATTTATGGGTCCTGTTATAAGTGAATCTGCACAAAGAAAGATAATGGAATACATTGAAATAGGTAAAAAACAAAATAGGTTAGTTTTTGGAGGTAATAAGCTTTATCCTGAAAAGGGTTATTACGTTGAGCCTACGGTGTTTGAAGATGTTAAAGTTGATGATATTTTAGCTCAAGAGGAGATATTTGGTCCGGTTTTATCTATAATTAAATTTGAAGATTTTGATGAAGCTATAAAAATAGCTAATTCCACGGAATATGGGTTAACTGGTGCTGTTTTTAGTGAAAATAGATATCATATAGATAAAGCTGTTAATGAGTTTTATTGTGGTAATTTGTATATAAATAGGAAATGTACGGGAGCTATTGTAGGAGTACATCCTTTTGGAGGGTTTAATATGTCTGGTACCGATGCTAAAGCTGGTGGACCGGATTATCTACTATACTTTTTACAAGGAAGAACCGTTTCTGAAAAAATAGATTTTTAAAATACTTAAGTGATAGTTATAAAAACGGAGGAAAGAAATATGATTTACTCTCAGATGGAGGATGAGAGGAGTTACTCCGAGCTTAGTGATAAAATGGTTTTAATCGGAGGTAACTCCAATTTAGAGCTTGCAAAAAAGATTTCAGAAAAACTAGGAATCTCTTTAGCTAACAGTATTATTTCCAAATTTTCAGATGGGGAGATTAGGGTTAAGATATTAGAAAATGTTAGAGGTAAGGATGTATTTATTATACAGTCTACTTGCCCACCTGTTAATGATAATTTAATGGAGTTACTTATAATAATTGATGCTGTTAAGAGGGCTTCTGCTAATAGTGTAACAGCTATTATACCTTACTTTGGTTATGCTAAGCAGGAGAAAAAAATTTCAGGAAGAGAACCAATAACTGCCAAACTTGTTGCTAATTTAATTACCGTTGCTGGGGCTAATAGAGTTGTTACCATAGATTTACATTCTCCTGCTATTCAAGGATTTTTTGATATACCTGTGGATAACTTATATGCTTATGCTTCACTTGTTAGTGCTTTTTTAAGAGAAGTGGATATTAAACAGGGCAATTTTACGATAGTAGCTCCTGATGCTGGTAGCGTTGTAAGAGCAAGGATGTATTCTGAAAAGATGGGATTACCTATAGCTGTTATGTTTAAAAGAAGGCCAGATGTGGAAGAAGTTGAATCTATGGAAGTTGTAGGGGAAATAGAATCTAGAAATGTTATAATAGTTGATGATATGATATCTACTGCTAAGACATTGGTAAGAGCAGCAGAAAAACTTAAAAGTATGGGAGCAAATAAAATTTATTGTTTAGCTGTTCATCCTGTTTTTTCTTCTAATGCCGTAGAATTAATAGACCAATCTCCTATAGATAGGGTATTTGTTACAGATACGATTCCTCTTAAAAAATCTTCTTCAAAAATAGTTGTCGCTTCTGTTGATTCATTAATATCTGAAGTTATAAAAAGGATATGTTTAAGGAAATCAATAAGTGAAATTTTTGATTAAATTTTAAACCGCTTTGAAAGTAGAAAGTAAAATAATTTTCTGGATATTTTTTGTTTTATCTCTGTTTGGGTTAGCTATTGTTTATTCTGCTACTTTTGATTTTTCTTTTGTTATAAAGCAGTCATTAGCTTTATTTTTGGGATTAATTGCTTTTTTTATTGTAACTAAAATTGGTATAGATAGGATAAAGGATTATTTGATATTAATCGTCTTAATAAATATTTTGTTACTGATTTTGGTATTGACTCCTTTAGGGGTTGAGGTTAACGGTTCTAAGGCATGGATAGGAGTAGGAATTTTTAATATTCAACCTTCTGAATTTGCCAAGATAACAATC
>JBKBIY010000116.1:0-3774 GCA_046294045.1 bacterium
AGTTTCTCCGCTAAATCCCAATGAGGTAGAGGCTCAAAATCAAATTTCAAATCAAATTTTTCCTCGTATACAATAACGTTATCATTTGAATCCTTACCTATTGGTACATCTTCGTATACAATATTAGGAATATTTAAAAGTAGATTCTTAATGTTTTCTTCTACTTCACTAAGGACCGGTTCTAACTGTTTTATTTCACTATCAATTAAATTGGATTCATTTATTAAGGTTTGTTTTTCTTCTTCTGTTGAATATTGTTTTCTACCTATTTTATCCGAAATTTTGTTTTTTTGATTCCTTAGATTATTTAATTGATTTATTAATTCCTTTCTTTTTTTATTTATTTCAAGTACTTGATCAATAATAAGGGGATTTTCGTTTCTGATTTCAAGGTAGTATTTATATTTTTGCGGATTTTGAACAATAGAATTTATGTCATGCATATCTTAAAATAAAGTTAACTATCTACAAAAATTTCCCTGCCCATTTTATTTGTTTTTTTAACATTTTTTTTACAATTTTACTAAAAATAATCTAAAACACTTTACAAAATTTCAAATGGAAATACTTTTCAAAAGAGATACCAACAAAATAGGTAAAAAAGGAGGGAATAAAAAATGCCAGGAATAGCAGCCGGAAAAATTAAAATTCAAGCAAATAAAATAAATATAAAAAATAACGATGTAGGAATACAAGGTAAAACAATAAAAATTGAAGGAGGAGAACTTAATATAGAATCCAATGATTTAGGGATAAATAGTGTAAACCTTAGCACAAATACCGATACATTGAAAATATCATCAAATAAAAAAGGAGTAAAATCAACAAATGCAGGATTAAAAACTACTACTCAAACAGTTATCTCAAATAACCATAACGGTATAGACTCTAAAAACCTAGGAGTCAAAAGTCAAGGAGTAATAAAAATAAGCGGTAATGGACTAGGAGTAAAAGGAGAAAATGTTGCTTCTTTAAAAGGAAATACAATTGTCATAGTAGCAAACCAAATAGGTGCAAAGGCCGAAAATCTCTACCTGAAAGGTGAAAACATAGTAATAAAAGAAAATACAACAGGAATGAAAGTAAACTCACTAGACGCAAAAGTTAATGAATTTCAATTAGTTGATAACGTAATAGCAATAAAACAACAGAAAATAAAAAAATAAAGGTGATACGCAATAAAAATTATAAATATTAAATAGGTGATAAAAATGGAAATAAATCCAACGGCTCAAACTAATAACACCCAAACCCCTAAAAAACCACAAATCTACCAAACCGGTATAAAAGGGGAAAACGTAGAAATAAAGGCTGACAACGTTTATATAATTAATAACAACTACAATCAACCTGTATATAATAAATACTATAATCCTTACTACTACAACGACTATAGTTACCCATTTACACCGGGCTTTGGGTGTATCCAATTTTACTTTCCTTACTTCTGGCCTTACACCCTACCTTTTGTACCCTGGAATATATTCATTCTTCCATGTCTATGGGGGTGGTAAAAATGACAGAAATTAATAAAGTTAATAACTTGCCTAATCAACAATCTGTTATAAATCAACAAAATCAAATAAATACCAATGCAAATCTTCCAAACAATGTTACTACATCAAAAGATTTCGTAAACATAAATAGCAATCCCATGTTACCACCAATGGTTAATAACCTTCCTGAAAATCCCTATATTCTAAATCCTTTTTACCAAGCTAACCAATTTCAAACAAATCAAGCATTACAACCCGCATACACTCCAACTTACTTAACTTCTGAGTCTTTAGCAGAAAATAAAGGTAGTAACCTTTGGAAATATCTACTAGCAGGTGGGCTAGGTTTATTTACAGGATTAATGCTAGGATCAATGATGCCATATGGATATTACTTATACTATCCTATGTACTATTCTTACTATTATACCCCATGTTGGTATAATTTTGGCTGGTATTGGTAGTATTTTTCAAAAGTGAATAAAGCAATTTTTCTCGATAGAGATGGAGTTATAAATGAATATTTACCAAATGACTATGTAAAAAATTCTAAAGAGTTTAAATTAATTAACGGATTTAAAGAGTTTATAGAAAAACACAAAAACTTTTATAAATTCATAGTTATAACAAATCAAGCAGGAATAAACAAATCACTTGTAAAATACAGCTCTTTTGTAAAAATTTCTTTATTTTTGATTAAAAACTTTGGAATAGAAGCAGTTTACTTTTGTCCACACAGAGAAGAAGAAAATTGTAACTGCAGAAAACCTAAGAATTTGCTCCTAATAAAAGCTACGAAAAGATTTAAAATTGATATAAAAAATAGTTATTTTATAGGGGATAGTTACACAGACCTCCTTTGTGCCAAAAGCTTAAACATAAAATTTATACTCGTACTAACAGGAAAAACAAAAAGAAAGGATTTAGAAAAATGGGAAGAAAAACCCTTCTTAATAGTAAACAATCTTACAGAATTAAATCTAATCAAATAACTTTAAAGCTAATCTTCAATTTGATATTCCACTACCTACAAACAGGTAAAATAAAAAACTTAGAAATAGAAATAGAATCTTCAATAAAACAAAAAATAGTACAAACAAGGGAAATTATAGAAAACATAAAGGAAAGTGTATACGGAGTAAATACTGGTTTTGGAAAACTTTATGATAAAAAAATAGAAAAAGAAGATATGGAAAAACTTCAAATGAATTTAATTTACTCTCACAGCGCAGGATACGGAAAACCAGTTAATAAATTTATCGTCTTTTTGACAATATTAATAAGATTAAATCAATTACTACAAGGGCATAGCGGTATTAGTTTAGAACTAATAGAACAAATAATAAAACTTTTAAAAAATAAAGATCTTCCAAAAGTACCAAAATTTACCTCAGTAGGAGCTAGTGGGGACTTAATACCCCTGTCACATATCTTTTTAAAAATAATAGAAAATTATAAACCTAAAGCTAAGGAATCCCTCTCATTTATAAATGGAACCTCATATTCCTTAGCTAACTTTATTATAGGATTATTTTCAATAAAAGAAGTCCTAAATTTTTCAAATTTCGTTTTGATTTTAAGTGCAAAAGCTAATAAAGTAAATTTTGAACATTTTACCCTAAGTTTAAAAAAAACAAAGAAAAATAAATATTTTATCAAAGTTTTACAAGATTTAAATAAAATTATAAGTGATCTAGATTTAAAAGTCAATAATCCTATGCTACAAGCTCCATATTGTTATAGATGTTATCCTCAAATAGTTGAAAGTTTATACGGTGTATTTGATTTAGCTTATTTATTTGCAAAAAGTGAGTTAAATAGTAGTACAGACAATCCTTTACTTATAAACAACAAATTCATTTCTGCTGGAAATTTTCATGGCAATACAATTTCAGCGTTTAGCGATCATCTTAAAACTCATGTTTTTCAATTAGCAAATCTTTCATTTCAAAGAATGAATCATTTATTACATCCTAAATTCTTAACTTTAAATGAAGGATTAAACAGCGGTTTCATGATAAGTCAGTATTTAGCTTCTCATTTATTAGCAGAATTAAAGATTATATCACAAAGATTAAGTGTTGAAAACTTCCCCGTTAGTCTTAATCAAGAGGATTTTGTTAGCTATAGCGAAAACAATTCAAAATTACTTTTAAAATCTATCTACATTTGTTCTCTAATTTTATCAATAGAATTATTATTAGCTCTTCAAAAAGTAAAATTATATGAAAACCTAAATTTAGATAAATTAAGAAAATATTTAAAAAAATTCCTCATC
>JBKBIY010000117.1:0-3762 GCA_046294045.1 bacterium
AGCTTGTTTTATATTTTTTAACTGACATATATATGCAAAGTATTTAGCTTTTTCATAATTTCCTTGCGTATATTCATAAAAAGCTAATTTTAGATTATCATCCTCTATTTCTTCTATACTATCCACTGATAAATAATCTATTAAATTCTCTAAGAATGCAAAATCCTCTCTTTGTAAAGCCTTTGCTATACAAGCTTTTAATAAATCAATATTCATATTTATAACCAGTTTTTATTTATCGTTTCATTAAATATTCTATATATTTGCTTACGCCTTCTTCTAATGTGGTAAAATCTTCTTTAAATACGGTTTTAAGTTTTGTGTTATCTGCTTGAGTAAATTTTTGATATTGGTTTTTTAGGTTTTCTGGAAAAGGTATAAATTCTATTTTTCCGTATCCTATTTTCTCTATAACTTTTTCTGCTATTTTAAAAAAACTTTCACTTACTCCTGTACCACAGTTATATATACCACTATACTCGTTTTGCATAAAAAAAATATTTATCTTTACAATGTCTTCTACGAATATGAAATCTCTTTTAAAATTTTCACTTCCTTCAAAAAGATATAATACCCCTTCTTTTTTTAATTGATTATAAAACTTAAAAACTACGGAGCTCATTTCGTTTTTGTTTTCTTCATAGGGACCATAAACATTAAAATACCTTAATCCTACTATTCTACTTTTCTTTTTGGAAATTGAACTCAATTTTAAAAAATAGTTATCTATTAAAAATTTAGAATAAGCGTAATAGTTAAGAGGATCCATATTTTCTTCTTCTGTTACCTTATAATTCTTGTTACCGTAAACCGAAGCTGATGAAGCATATATTAATTTGGTATTTGTATTTATACAGGCATCTATAAGATTTTTTGTGTATACATAATTATTTTCCCATAAATAACTAAAATTTTTTTCTAATGTATTTGTGCTAGCTCCTTGATGAATGACGCATTCTACTTTTCTAGATTTAATAAAATCTTCCCAATTTTTTATTTCACTTCTATCCAATAAATCTAAAAATTTTATGTTTTTTAGCCTTTTAAGTTTTATATCTAAAGATATGGTATTTTTTATGTTTTCAACGATTATTATTTCATCAGTAAATTTTTTATTAAGCTCCAGAATTATGTTATATCCTATAAATCCTAGTCCCCCTGTTACAACTATCATTTTACTAGCTTTAATTTATTTTGCTAGTTTTAATTTATTTTGCTAGTTTTAATTTATTTTGCTAGCTGTACTGCTATTACTTTTCTTATTACCGTTACTCTTATTACTCCGGGATATTTAAGATTTGATTCTATCGCTTTTGATATTTCTTTTGCTAAGTTATAAACATCCGTGTCTGTTATAATTTCTGGTTTTACAAAAACGATAACTTCTTTACCTCCTTGTAGTACAAAAGCTTTTTCTACGCCATTAAAAGACATTGCTATTTCTTCCAATTTTTGTAGTCTTTGCAAGTAAATTTGGAAAGTTTCTTTTCTTGCTCCTGGTCTTGAAGCTGAGATAGCATCTGCTATTTGAACTACCAAATCTTCAATAGTTTCCTGCGGGACTTCATTATGATGACTTGCTATAGCTCTTACAACTTCTTCCCTTTCTCCGTATATTTTAGCTATTTTTGCACCAGCTATTGCGTGTGGTTCTCCATTTGAATCATCCAAAACTTTTCCTATATCATGAAGAAAAGCTGCTCTTCTACATATTTCTACATTAGCTCCTACTTCTGCAGCAAGTATCGCCGCTATTTTTGATACCTCTATACTATGTTTTAGTAAATTTTGTCCATAACTAGCTCTGTATTTCATTTTACCAACCAGTGTAACTAAATCAGGATGTAAATCAAAAATTTTTGCTTGTAAACAAGCATTTTCTCCTTCTTCTTGAATCCTTATATCTATTTCTTTTTCCACTTGTTCATAAACTTCTTGAATAGCTATTGGATTTATTTTTCCTATAGAAAGTAGTTTTTCTAGTGTTAACCTTGCTTTCTCTCTTCTTATAGGATCAAAGGAGGATACAAATACTACTTCGGAATTGTCATCTATTATAAGATCAACACCTGTAACTTCTTCAAAAGCTTTAATGTTTCTCCCTTCTTTTCCTATTATTCTACCCTTAAAATCTTCAGATGGTAGTTGTATGCTATAAATTGTATTTTCTGCCACACTTTCTGATACTATTCTGCTTAAGGAGTTTAGTATTATTCTTTTAGCTTTTTGTTCTGCTAATTTAATACTTTCATTTTCTATTTTAATTGCCGTATTTACAATATTTGATTTAATCTGTTCTTCTACTCTTTTTAGTAATATTTCTTTTGCTTGTTCAGGAGTTAATTGGGAAATTTTTTGAAGCTCGTTTTCAACTTGCTGTCTTATCTTTTCGGTTTCTTCTTCTTTTTGTTTTATTTCAGTTAATATTTGATTTATTTTTTGCTTTTCTTCTTCAACACTTTGAATTTTTATTTCAAATTCTTTTTTTATGATGGATAATTCTTTTTCTTTTTCCCAGAGTTCTTGTTTTTGTTTTTGGAGGTTTTCCCATTCTTTGGAGACATTTTCAAGTTTTTCGATTGCTTTTCTTGTTATTTCATCTGCTTCTTTCTTCGCTTTTTCCATTGTTTTAGCTATTTCAAAATTTAAACTATCTTTTTCTTTTTGTTTTATTTCTATTTCTTGCTTTAGGCTTTCATTTTGTTGTGACAGTTTTTGAATGTTTTTTTCAAGATCTATTTTTTGCTTTTCTAAATTCTCTTTCTCCTTTTTAAGGTATTCTAATTCATTTTTTAATTCTAAAACATTTTTTTCTATTTCTTCTTGTTCTTTTAAAAGGGAATGATGTTGAGATTGGTCAATATTTTGATTTATTTTATCTTGCACTTGATTTGAATTGTTTTGAATTTTATTTTCTACTATTTTGTTTAATTTAATTATAAAGATTGAAAGTAGGATAATTATAATTATTCCGATTATAAGTAGTAGTAGATTAAGTACATTCATGATTTTCAGCTCCTTTTTGTTTGTTGTGCTAATTCTCTAAAATGTTGGTAGAATGGTCTAGCGGGGTTACCTGCGTAGATTTGATTTGGTGGTATATTTTTGGTAGCAGAGGAAGCTCCGGCAAGTATTGAATTAGGACCTATTTTTATACCATCTTTTACACCCGACATAGCAGCAATAATGGAGTTTTCATAAATTCTTGCACTACCAGCTACTCCGCTTTTCCCTAATATTCTACAATTTTTCCCTATTTTTACGTTATGCCCTATTTGAACCAGGTTATCTATTTTTGTGTTTTCTCCTATATAAGTGTATCCTATAGTTGCCCTATCTATACATGTGCAGCTTCCTATCTCCACATTATCCTTTATTACAACTCCTCCTTCCTGGGGTATTTTTATTATTTTTCCATTTTCTGCGATGTAACCAAATCCATCTGCTCCTATTACACTATTTGAATGTAATATTACGTTTGATCCAATATAAACATTGTCGTAAATTACACAATTAGGATATATTACACTATTTTCCCCAATATACACATTATTACCTATTACTACATTTTCATGTATAACTGCGCTTTTATGTATAAAAAGATTAGTTTTATTAAAATTTCTTACTTTTGATTGTATTAATTTTAAACAAAATAAAAATAATTCGAATGTATTTTCAAATTCTAGTATAGGAGAATCAATTTCTAATTTCATTTCCATTTGTTTTTCTAGCCATTGTCTTAAATTTTTTTCTACGAAAATT
>JBKBIY010000118.1:0-3761 GCA_046294045.1 bacterium
AAAAAAAGATAGAAGCAGGAAAAAAAGAGTATATACCAGCCGATGCCATTAAATTAGTAGAAGAAAATCCTCTTTATGAAGATAGAAATAATAGAGGTGAACTAAGATATACAGCTAAAGTAAAGAACTTCTATAAAGAAATTATCTTTGATGTTAAAGTAAAAATAAAAATAGTATCTCCAGCTAACGATGTACTATATGAACAAACATTTACTTTTCCATCTCTTAGATCAAATGAACAAAAAGAGATTAGTCTTTATTGGATAAACAATACTACCGTTCCTTTTCCTCAAGTCAAACATGAAATAGATTTCAAAGGTAAAGAAGAAAAAGAAAAGTAATCAATGAAAAAGATTTTTTACAAATTAAAAAATAAATTTAAAAATAAACTTAAAAATTTTATAAAAAAGAATCTGATATTTTTAATACCTACAATGATGTATGATTCATTTCATAAGATACCTATTTCCAAATTAAAAGAAATGAATATAGATACTGTTCTAGTTGATTTAGATAATACGCTTGTGCCTTGGCACAAAAAAACAATACCAGATGAAATTTATAATTATCTTAATAATTTAAAAAGAAATGGTTTTAAAATATGTATAGTTTCTAATGCTTTACCTATTAGAGTAAAAAAAATAAGTCAAGAATTACAAATACCTTATATAGCTTTGGCAATAAAGCCATCAACTAAGCCACTAAAAAAAGCAATCCAACTACTTGGTTCAAAAATCGAAAATACCGTTATAATAGGGGATCAGCTTTTTACTGATATACTTGCAGGTAACAGATTAGGAATAAAAACCATTCTTGTTAAACCCCTCGCAAAATTTGAACTGTTTACCTCTAAAATTATTAGGCTACTTGAAAAACTAATAATCAAATATCTTTTAAGGAAAAAGCTAATAACTAATAATAAAGAAAATCAATTTGAATTAAAATCAGAAAGATGAACAAAAAAATAATATGGTCCTACGCAAAAGGAGAATTTGTAGTATTTGATCATTATTACTTTTCAATTCTTTATCAATACTTAAAATCTAATTATATACTTGAAATACCTACCAATTTTAATAAACTAATAAAGCTAGCAAAAAATGATTTTGACATAATAGTATTTAATTACCCTGAAAAGTTTTTTACTAAAAATCAACAAGAAGCAATACATCAGCTTTTTGAACAAGGAAAGAAAATAATTTTTCTAACTTATTACAAAAATGAAGATAAAAGTAGCCAAATAGCTAATGAAGTTCTTGAAAAATACGGTTTATTTATAAATTATGATGAAGTAACTCAAAATCAAAATGTACATAATAACGACAAATATCTTATTACTACTGAAAAAATTGATAAAGACCTTAAAAAAGGTGTCTCAAAAATAATTCTTCCCTGCTGCTCAAGCGTAAAAGTAAATGAAAAACAAAATTATAAATATAAAATTCTAGTTAGATCTGAAGAGGATTCTAAAGTGTTAGCTGCCGAAGTTATAGGTAACGGAAAAATAATGGCCTTTGGTACCTGTGTGTTCTGGGATAACTTCTCTATCCAAATGTATGATAATTTCAATTTTGTTAAAAATCTGTTTCGTTACCTGGAGCACTAAAAAATATGGGGGTTGAAAATATGGAAAATCTATACAGATTGATAGATAAATTAGAAGCAAATTTAAGAAAAAATAAAATATTTGGTTTGTCTTTGGTTAAATATAAAGATAATCAAAATATAATTAACAAAATAAGACAAATATTAATGGAAAATTATGTACCCATGGAGGAAATTGCAAAACTTAGAAAAGAAATAGAAATAAAGGAAAGAGAGCTTAATAATCTAAAAAATAACGTAATTGAAAATGAAGAGATTGTAAAAATTGCCCATCAAAGAGCTCAGGAAATAGAAAAAATAGCAAAAGAAGAAGCAAATCTCCTAATTAATGATGCAGAAAAATACGTAATAAGATTACTAGAAAATTTTGAAAATGAATTAAAAAAAATAATAACTAATATCCAAAATAGTAGAAAATCTCTAGAAACAGAAATACAGATGGAAAGTAATAAAGTCGGATTAAAAAAAATTGAAAAAACAGAATCTAATCAAGAATTTAAAAAAGTGAATATAAAAATTAAGTAAAGCCATGTTCTATACAGATGACTAAAAGAATCAAAGAAAAAGGAGGTTAATATATAATGACCCAAATAAATCTTGAATATAAAATGAAAGAAGGACAAAATTATATATACGATGTCTATATAACCAATACAAAAATATTCCAAGAGGGAGATAGGGAAGAAAGGGAAGTTGATGAAATAAAAATTAAACTATCCCAAAAAGTATCAAAGGTTTTACCTAATCAAACATATGAATTGGAAGTTGAAATAGAACCTATATCTTTCTTTAGAAATTCTCAAATACAAGAGATTCCTATACCTACCCAAACAATGAAGATGACAATGGATAAAAAAGGAAAAGTTTTAGCAAGTACAATGGATAGCCCAGTTAACTCTCCTACTTTCCCAGATAAACCAGTATCCATAGGTGAGACATGGATAGCCCCTGCCGAAATTAAACTTCAAGACGGTAATAGCCTAAAACTTAATTATTACTACACTTTTAAAGGCGTTGAAAAATATAAATCTTATGAAACCGTTTTAATAGAAGTACATAGTGATGAATGGAGTAATTCTGCACAGGATGTAACTCAATCCCTAAAATCAAAAGGTTTTACTTTGTTCTCTGTTGAATATGGTGCTTTAATGAAATCTGACGTAGAAACTGAAGTAAAAGCAACCATCGAAAGCGCTTCACAAAATTTTATATCAATAGTTAGAGTAGTTGTTGAATTAGATAAACTTGTCCAAAAAAGCCTTGATCAAACTGATGAAGGTTTTATAATTAAGTAAGTATTAAGTAAGTAAAGTAACGAATTTTAGGGAGTGGTTATTAAATGTTAAAATCTCAAGATATAGTTTCAATTGTAAAAGAACAAAAAGTAAAAAGCATAAGAATGATGTTTGTGGATATTATGGGAATACCCAAGGGAGTACAAATACCAGTTTCTCAAACTAAAAAAATGCTAGATGGGGAAATATTATTTGATGGATCATCTATTCAAGGTTTTGTTAGAATAGAAGAATCAGATATGAAATTGGTACCGGATATAAATACTTTTGTAGTTGCAGATCTAAAAGGATACAACGAAGCTTTTGTTATATGTGATGTGTATTACCCTAACGGTAAAAGATTTGAAGGTGATCCTAGATATGTTTTACAAAAAACCGTAGAAAAGTCAAAAAAGATGGGATATTTGCCTATGTTTGGTGTTGAAGCAGAATTTTTTCTCTTCCCCATGAAAACGGACAACGGTTTTTATATTAATCCTATACTTGAACATACCGATTTAGGTGGGTATTTTGATATGTTCTGTCTTGACTCAGCTGAACAGGTAAAAGTGGATATTCTAAAAAAACTAGAAGAATTTGGTTTTGAAGTAGAAGCTCTTCATCATGAAGTAGCGCCTTCTCAACATGAAATAGATTTTAAATACAACGATGCTCTTACCACCGCTGATAGACTCTTACTTTTCAAAATTATAGTTAAGACAGTTGCTTTAAAACATGGTTTACATGCAAGTTTCTTGCCAAAGCCTATAAAGGGTATAAACGGTTCAGGGTTACATACACACCAATCCCTATTTAAAGGAGAGGTAAATGTTTTCTATGATGAAAATTCTCCAGGTTATATAAGTGAGATTATGTTAAACT
>JBKBIY010000119.1:0-3706 GCA_046294045.1 bacterium
TCTTTAAAAGTGCCTATTGAAGGATTGGGAATGTAATCAATTATGGAATAAGCTGAACCTAGAATATATTTTTCTTCAATTTTTTCCATTATTGGGTAGTATTGTTTTATGTTTTGTAGGGAGATTTTTTTTGATAGTTTACTTCTTTTCCATATTCCCATTAGCCAGATGTATTTAACAGTTGAGTTATACGACAATTTTTCCCATTCTTCCAAAGGCACATCTTTGATTTTTATTAACTTTTTATACTTTTGGCTAAGCTTATAAAGAAAATTAACAGTGTTTATTTCTAAAAGCATATTATCTTAAGTTTTTAATTCCATTATTTCAATTTTATGGAAGCTCTATTGTTTTAGTTTCGAAGCTATTTATTATTAAGAAGTTTTCTAACTTTAAGTTGTTTTTATATTTTTATTCAATAGTTTTATCAACTTTATGAAGTTAGTTATCAATTTTTACTTTCAAAAGCATGTTAACTTTTCTTTTTTCTTAAGAATTCCATCATTTTGATTTCGAGGTTGTCTGTGGTTAAGAAGTTTTCAAAAGTTATACCATTTTTTATGCAGATGTTTTTAATGGTTTCTGTTTTTTTTGTTGCTTCTTTTCTAAATTTTTCTGCTAATTGAGGAGTTATTTCTATTTCTACGGTTTTTAGAGTATAAGGGTCTTGAAGGTTAATTCTTCCTACGGGTGGGATTTGTATTTCCGCAGGATCTGAAATTTTAAAGACGAAAACTTCGTTGTTTTTGGTTTTTTTCAAAACCCTAAGATATTTATCTATTACTTCATAGTTTTTTATATCTACGAAACTTGAGAATACGAAAATTGTTGAGGTTCTTTTAAGGTATTGGTTTGCAATTTTTAGTAATTTTTCAATATTACTTCCAGCTCTTGTGTATTTAAATTTATCTTTTTTAAAATCTTGAATAAGGTTTTCAACGAAAATTAGGATTTTATATATTTGTGAAAAATTTTTAACGGGTTTAAAGAAGGCTACTTCATCTTTAAATGTTATGAGGGTTCCGAATCGCTCGGATAACCTTAATGAAATAGCAATTATTAAAAAAAGTAATTCTTTTAATAGTTCTATTTTTAGCTTATTTCTAGTACCGAAAAACAGAGAGCTTTCAAGATCTACAAGAGCATATACTGGAATTTCTCTTTCTTCCTGAAAATTTCTTACAAATAATTTGTTCATTCTTGCACTTACGTTCCAATCTATGTATCTAGGATCATCTCCTTGGACATACTCCCTTATATCTGTAAATTCTATTCCACTACCTTTGAAAATTGATCTATTTTGCCCAAAAATTAATCTATTCGAAAGTTTTTTAGTTAATCTAATTAAATGCTTGGGAAGATTAAATATGTTTGCTTTTAATTGAGAAAACATTGAATTTTTAATGTTTTTATATTTTTTTATCTTTATTCCAGGAGTACTAAGGGGTCATTTTCTTTAACGAATTTAGAATTTTCTACTAATATTTTTTTAACTTTACCGTTGTATGGGCTTTCTATTTCATTTAAAACTTTCATTGATTCTATTATACATATTATTTGTCCTTTTTCGATTTGTTGACCTTCTTGAATGAAAGGATCAGCTCCAGGGAAAGGATAGAGATAAAAATTACCGCTTATGGGAGCTCTTACTACTAAACTTCCCGAAAAATCAACATTTTCTTGAATATTTGATTCTTGAAGATTTTGATTATACTCTTTATATTCTTCCTTAGTCTGATATTCTTGATGAGAAATGGATTCTTGATAAGAAGAAAAAGAAGAAGGAAAAGTAATAGATTGTTGAAAATTAGGAAAATTGGTAAAAGAAGGATTATAATTTCTTTTAAGATTTATTTTAAATTTTTTGTCTTCTTCTTTTAGTTCTATTTCTATTTCTTCTAAATTTTTTGTTTTTATTAGATTGAAGATTTTATCTAGCAAATTAAATATGTTTTCCATTGTTGTTTTTATGTTTTTGGATAGCTAGGATAAGGAGGGAAATGTCTGAAATTCTTATTCCTCCTATTCTTGACGCTTGAGCTATTGTTAAAGGTCTATACTTACTTAATTTTTCTCTTGCTTCATATGATAAATGCTCTATTTCAAAGAAATTTAAATCTTTTGGTATTAACATTTCTTCATATTTTTTCATTCTTTCTATTTTTTCTTGTTCTATTTTTAAATATCCTTCATATTTTATTTCTATTTCTACTCTTTCGGTGATTTCTTTAGGTAGGTTAGGGCGGTTTATATCCAAGGGTTTAAGGTTTTCATATGAAAATTCGGGACGTTTAAGAAGTGAATATAAACTTTCATAAGTTTCATTTAGATTTAATTCCTTTAGAATTTTTTTTAATTCTGGATATTTGTGAGGAAAAGTATTTTTTAGTCTTTCTATTTCGTTTTTTATGGTTTTCATTTTTTCTTGGAATTTTTGATAGATATTTTCGGTTATTAATCCTAATTGATAACCTAGGGGAGTAAGCCTTTGATCAGCGTTGTCATGCCTTAAGTAAAGTCTGTTTTCAACTTTTGAAGTATGCATTCTGTAAGGTTCTGTTATTTCTTTGGTTATTAAATCATCTATAAGGGTACCTATGTAGGAAGTATTTCTTGGTAGTATTAGTAAATCTTGGTTTTTTGAGTATAGTGCTGCGTTGATACCTGCTATTAATCCTTGTGCGGCTGCTTCTTCGTAACCTGTTGTTCCATTTATTTGCCCTGCTAAAAACAAACCTTTAATTTTTTTTGATTGCAAAGTAGGATCTAGTTGATAGGGTTTTATTGCGTCATATTCTATTGCATATCCCGGTCTTATCATTTCCGCTTTTTCTAAACCTACTATCGATCTTAACATTTTTAATTGTACATCTGCAGGTAATGAAGTTGAGAAACCTTGAACATAAACTTCTTCATTATCTATTCCTTCGGGTTCTAGAAATATTGGGTGTTCTTCTTTATTTGCAAATTTAACTATTTTATCTTCTATTGAGGGGCAATATCTTACTCCTGTAGCTTCTATTTCGCCATTATACATTGGAGATAAATGAAGATTTTCTAGTATTACCTTTTTTGTTTCTGAGGTTGTTTTTGTTAGATAACAGTTTACTTGGTTTTTGGGATACTCGGTTGTTGGGAAGAATTCAAAAAATACGGGTTCTTCTGAGGGTTTAACAACTGTTAGTACATCGTAATTTATGCTTCTTTTGTGGATTCTGGGGGGTGTACCCGTTTTTAATCTAATCATTTCGAATCCTAATTTTTTAAGGGAGTTAGTTAGGAAGTTTGAAGCGTATTCACCAGCTCTTCCACCTTCCATTTTAACATTTCCTATATGTATCAAACCTCTTAAGAATGTTCCTGTGGCTATTACGAGGGATTTTGTTAAGTAAATTAGTCCTATTCTTGTACGTACACCTATAACTTTGTTTTCTTCTACGATTATTTCTTCAATTTCTTCCTGTTTAATAGATAAATTGGGTTGATTTTCTAGTAATCTACGCATAAATTTTTTGTATAGATTTCTGTCGTTTTGTGATCTAAGTGCTCTTACGGCTGGTCCTTTGCTAGTGTTAAGAAATCTTATGTGTATCATGGTGTGATCTGCTGCCATTGCTTGGACTCCGCCTAGAGCGTCTATTTCTCTGGTTAAGTGTCCTTTAGCAGGTCCTCCTATACTGGGATTACAACTCATTTGTCCGATATT
>JBKBIY010000011.1:0-17353 GCA_046294045.1 bacterium
ATTTGATAGAGATATTATTTCTTCGATAATTTCGTCTTTAAGATTAGCTCCACAATAGAAGCATTTTAAAGAATCCGCACTTGTTTCCAATACTTCCAACGAAGCTAACTGTATTATTTGCCTACCGGTTTCTTTACATACAAATAAATACTCCCTATGAAGAAAATTAAGCTTAATTAACTCTTCTATTAATTCAGGATTTGCATCAACTAAATTATTTAAATCCTTTTTGTATATTTTTGCCCCTAATTTTGTTATGTTCTTAATCAATTCATATTTATCTGTTGTTAAAGATTTAAGGATATTAATATCATAATTTAAAAGTAGTTCTTTTTCTGTTGATGAAAATAATGATGGAATTATCTTTTCTTCTTCAATAGTGTAAGGGACACCTTTAGTTTGTAGATATTTTTCTAACACTTTTTTATACATTTCCAAAATTCTTTCATAATCTTCACCGTATGATATAAATCCTAATTTTATAATATTTGTTCGTGTAAAATCTACTATACATATAACTTTATCTTTAATGAAAATTTCAAAATTTTCATTAAAAAGTAGTTTTTTATTT
Source organism: bacterium (assembly GCA_046294045.1). Lineage (GTDB taxonomy): Bacteria > DRYD01 > DRYD01 > DRYD01 > DRYD01 > DRYD01. The sequence continues at coordinate 572 of JBKBIY010000011.1, forward strand.
TTATCTTCAGATGAAGCGAAAAACAGTTTATAAATATCGTTTTTGATTGAGTTAATAACAGGATTTCCTATTTTTGAGATTATGCTTAATAATTCTGTTTTACTTATGAAATCAGTATTAAGAATTACCTTATATTCGTAATATTTTTTCATTTTTTTCCCCTTTTTTGTGTTTATATAATTAGCTCAGTTTTTTATATACCGCTCCTGAGCAAGCGGTAATATTCCTAATTCTTTTAATTGCTCTTCACTTACCTCGGATGGTGAGGAAGTAAGTAAACAACTTCCACTTTGAGTTTTAGGAAAAGCTATTACATCCCTTATACTGTTTGCTCCTAAAAATATGGATATTAATCTATCTAATCCTAGAGCTATTCCACCATGTGGAGGTACCCCATACTTAAAAGCATTTAGTAAAAATCCAAATTTCTTTTCTGATTCTTCTTGACTTAACCCTATCATATTGAATATTATTTGTTGCAATTCCGGGTCAGTTATTCTTATACTTCCGCTACCTATCTCTGAACCATTTAAAACTAAATCATAAGCTAACGATCTTAAGGATAAAATTTCATTAATAAAACCGTTATCTTTTATCGAATCTGGAAATTTTTTCATTTTTTCATATAATTCCATTAACTTTTCCTTATCCGCTGGATGAACATTCGTAAAAGGATGATGTTCCGGTGATATTTTTAGATCCTCTTCCATTTTGAATAAAGGAAAATCTTTTATCCATAAGAAATAAAAACTACAAGTTGGTAAAAGTACTTTTCTATCAATAAGTATCTCTTTTATTTCTTTTAGCTTTTCTTTTGGTTGATTAAAAATTAGCATCATAGTAAAATTTTCAAAATTTTGATCACTATCTTTATATTTTTGTACGAAATTGTTTAATTTTGAGGCGTCAACAAATTTTACTAGAGGACCTTTAAGATTTTCATTGTCCTTTATTAAATATAAAAATTTATAACCGTTATTATAAAGATAATCTATTTCTTTTCTAGGAATTGCTAAAGGAAAAATAATAAAATAGCCCTCTCCTTCCATATTACCACTATAATTTAATTCTTCTGGATTAAACTTTTTAATTGGGTAAGGAAATCGTAAATCGGGCTTATCTGAAATATACTCTTCCATTGCTTTTTGATAACTCATTACTGGAAATGGGGTATTTATTTCCAATCCAAAAGTTAAGCTTATTGATTCTTTTAACATTTCTTCTATTATATCAAATATATCATTAACGGTAATAAAAGACATTTCGATATCTAGCTGTGTAAATTCAGGCTGCCTATCTGCTCTTAGATCTTCATCCCTAAGACACTTAGCTACCTGAAAATATCTTTCTATTCCTGCTACCATAAGCAACTGTTTATATAGTTGAGGAGATTGAGGTAAAGCGTAAAATTTTCCTTTTTGTATTCTCGAAGGTACAAGAAAATCTCTTGCCCCTTCAGGAGTAGGTTTTGATAAAATAGGAGTTTCTATTTCCAAAAATTCCTTTTCTTCCAAAAAGTCCCTTATTTTCTTTACAAATTTATGCCTAAAGTAAAGATTTTTAAACATTTTTGGCCTTCTTAAATCTAAATATCTATACTTTAATCTCAAACTTTCATCAGTTGAAATTTCCTTATATTCTTCTTCATTAATACTGAATGGTAGAGGTAAACTTTTAGATATTATTTCTATATTGTTAACATCTATTTCATATTCTCCTGTTGAAATTTTTATATTTATTTTATCTTTAGGGCGCTGCGTAACTTTTCCCCTTACTTTTATAACGTATTCATTAGATATTTCCTTTATCTGTTCGAAATTTGATATATTTTGAGAATTTACAACTAACTGTACTATTCCTGTTCTATCTCTTAGATCTATAAAAATAATATTTCCCATATCTCTAACTCTATTAACCCAACCATATAATTCAACTTCTTGATTAAGATATTTCATTCCAATTGTTCCACACCATATTCTGTCTTTATAACTCATTTTTCACTCTCCGTTTTCTATCTCCTTAGCTGTTTTATTAATTCTTCATAGGTTTGCTCTATCGAAAAATTGATAATTCTTGTATTAGCAAGGGTAGTCATAAAATTGTGATCCGCTTCAAATCGAGGAACAATGTGAAAATGTATATGTTGATCTATACCAGCACCTGCCACTTTACCAACGTTTATCCCAATATTAAAACCACTTGGATTATAACATTCTTTTAAAATTTTTACACTTAATTCTATGTTTCCAAATATATCTAATTTTTCTTGCTCATTTAGTAATAAAATATCATCTATATGCCTGTATGGTATAACCATTAAGTGGCCGTTTATATAAGGATATTTGTTCATCATGATAAACGAAAAAGAAGATTTGTAGATTATTAAATTCTCGACAGATGGTTCAACCTCCGTTATTGGTACATCTTTAAAAAAACAAAATATACATTTTGATTTATTTTTGTTGTTTGCCATTTTTATATACTTTCCTCTCCACGGTGCCCACAATATCTGCATATTATTTTGCCTAATTACTTCGTTATAGGTGGCATATTTTGTATATCTTCTCTTTTTGTTTCAAACAAATCATCTATTAATCCCACATTTATAGAAACGTTTTTTATGTATATCACCCAGTAAAGGAATTTTGTTTTTTTGTTTTGATTGAAATAGTATATAAGTATTTTTTTAGGCCATATTCTTCCATCTGCAACATACGAAAATCCTTTATATATTACTTCTATCCCATCAGCATCCTTTTCAAAGGGATAAAACAGTGTTTTTACAGGTATATGATTTTTCGTATCCAAGTAAATTCTATATCTTTCGTACATTTTAGTTTTATCTATTACACTAATTACTGCAACTTTTGTTCCTTTTAATTCTCCTGAGCCTATGTCTTCATACCCTACTACCACAGGATAAAGAATTTTATCCATCTCTTCATACCTTAATAAATATAGAAAAGGAAAATTAACAAGCAAAGGATATCTATTATCCACTTCAACGGATAAAGGTCTTATAAAATCTTCTTTAAATATTGTGGTATTGTTACCGTCTTTAATTGTTATTAATTTATCACCTTGTAAAGACGGATGAAAAGTAAAGGTTGTTTCTATTCTTAGAAGATATGGAAATTTATAAAAAATTTTTCCTTCCCCTATTAATGGAATATCATCTTCTTTTGAAGCTTTAGATTTTTTTTGATCCTGAGCCCTAAATTCATAATCCATAACCATATCTCTTATAGAAGGAAATTTTCCATTCTCTCTGTACATTCCATCCAATAAAACTTTTGCAGTATTACCCAAAACAAATTCTACATAAAAGATCAGCAATATTACAAAAAATATAAAATTTTTACAAAATCTCATAAATTTTACAATTATTTTCATATCTTATTAATTATAAATGAAGATATACTAAACATTGCTTGATCTATGTTATACCAGTCATACATATTAATTATTTCTGGTGATGAAGGAGAATTTCTAGGTGTTCTAACTTCATTTGTTCTTAACAAAGGTTCTTTTATTCCTTCCAGATAAAATTCGGCAAAATATACCCTATCAGGAATACCCACAGGAACATACATGTTATTTACAGGGTACGCAGAAGAAAGAATCATATGCAACAATTTTTCTTTTTCTGTGTTATCAAAAATTTTTATTATTACATTTGAAAACTCATGAATATTTATTTCCCAATATATAAATATTCTATAAGGATCAATAGGTAGAGCAAAAGCGTAATTAAAACCATATCTGTTTGGTAGATCCGCAAGTTGGGTTTGTACTTCTTTTCTCTCCAATTCAAAGCTACTTTTAAAATATTCCCGTGACAGAGTATTTTCATTTACAAAACCTTCACCCAAGAATGGAAATATACTCGTTTCAGCTTTTAATTTTTCTATATCAAATTTGATATAATCTTCAGTTATATTTTCTTCTTTTATAGACTTAAACCACCTATAAATAGTACTTTTAGGTATGTTATAAACTTCTGAGATTTTTTTTACCGACCATTTATCAACTTTATGCCTATACCATAAAATTTTTACTATTTCGGGAGCGGATGTCAAACTTTTTGATTTCCTCTGCATTCATTACCTCCCAGCTTTTTAGCTTTTTAACTCTTTAGATTTTTTTAGATTTTTATCTTTTTAGATTTTTATCTTTTTTGGATTTTTATCTTTTTTAGATTTTTATCTTTTTTAGATTTTTAGATTTTTTATTTTTAATTTTACTGTTCCTACCACTACTCCCTCATTAAATATTATTAACAAAACCTTACTACCTTCCTTTAGTATAAACCCGAAAGCTTTTCCAATTTCAAAATATATGTTTTCTAAATCACTTTCTTTTATCGAATTTAAAAAGCTTAATTCTTCCTTTTTAAAAGCTTGATAATTATAGTAATTCTTATCTTCTAAATATAAAATCTTTTGAACATCTTTAGTACTAAATACTTTTAATATTTCATCAATTTTGTATTTAAGATTTTCATTGTAAACAAAATCTTCTTTATACTCTTCTTTTATTTCAGATTTTTCTATCTTATCTTCTTTTGTTTCATAATCCTCTGTTTCTTCTTCTTTTATTTTATCTATTAATTTCTCTGTTGTTAATTTTTCTTCTTTTTCTTCACTTAGATTTCCAAATTCAAGCTCAGAAAAATTAGATAAATCAATATCTGATGTATCTAAATTAGACAAGTCAATATCTGAAAAATCTAAATTAGATAAATCAATATCTAAATTTTCTATGGAGGGTATATCAATATCAAAATCAACATTTGATTCTATAATTTTTTGTCTTTCTTCCAAAATAGCTACCACTTCATCCAAAGAGGATATTGAGTCTTTTGTTTCTTTTGTTTCTTTTGTTTCTTTTTCAAGCGATTTTTCTATACCAATTTCTTCTTTCGAAAAATCTTCTTTAGCAAAAATTTCTAAATCCTGCGAAATATCTTGCCCAGAAAAATCCTGTTTTTTTTCTTCTTCAACAATCTGTATCGAAGATTCTTCTTTAAACTTTATTGTAGATTCTTCAAATTGTTTTGAAAATTCTTCTAACTCCTGTGATAAATCCATTTGTAAACTTTCTTGTAAACTTTCTTGTAAATTTTCTTGTAAATTTTCAACTTTATCCACTTGGTAATCCGATAATTCCGATTCAAACTCCCCTTTTCTTATCTGAGATTCTTTAATATCTGAAAATTCTAAGGAATCTAATGAAATGGATTCTAAAGAATTAAATATCTCAGAAATATCTTTACTTACCTCTGTTGAAGATAAAATATTTTCTTCTACAAAAACGTCATTATCAACAGGTAAATCTTCAAATATAGAACTTTCTGATAAACCTTCTAATGAAGGTAATTCACTTTGTGAAATTTGTGAAGTTAAAATATCTTCTTGCAAAATATTTTCGGTTTGTAAAACATTTTCAATTTTCGAAATGTTTTCATTTATACCTTCATGGTATAGTGTTTCCACCTGCGATGTTTCTAACTGTTGTCTCAATTGTGTTTTTTCCGATTCTGTTTTTACCGATTCTGTTTTTTCCAACTCTGTTACCTCTATTTGCAAATCTCCTTCAGAACTTAATAAATTAACATCTAATAGATTAGCATCTAATAGATCATATTCTGATAGATCAAAGGTAGTTGGTGTTTCTTGAATATCCAATACACCTTCAAAAGTTAACAAATCCTGTTTTAAATTATCTTCTTTAGATAACATTTCTTCAGAGGACAATATTTCCTCAAGCTCTTTTACTTTATCAAAAGTCAACACTTCTTTATTTTCCTTAGCTTCTGATTCCTTAATCTCTATTTCTTTAATTTCTACCTCTTCCGTCTCTTTGGATATTGCTTCTTCATAAGAAATTATTACACTTTCGGTAATTTCTTCACTTTTAGTAGTTGTTACATCTTTAGTAGTTGTTACATCCTCAGCAGTTATTACTTCTTCAGTAGTTACTATACTTTCAATAGGTTTTATACCTACGGTAATTTCCGTACCTTCGATAGTTGATACACTTTCAGTAGTTGTCAAATCTTCGACAGTTGCTATATCTTCAGTAATTATTACACTTTCAGCAAGTGGCATGTCTTCAATGGTTGGCACTTCTTTAGTAGTTGATATATCTTCAACGGTTGGTGTTCTTTCTGCGTCAGTAATTGTTACGCCTTCATTTTTTCCCAAAACAGTTGAACTTTCTAAAATTTGCGTACTTTGTTTTTCTTCAGTAACCTGAGCTTCTTCAACCTTTACTTCTTGCCTATCTAGCTCTTTGATTTCATCGAATTCCTTAATTTCTTCGAATTCCTTTGTTTTTTCTAATTCTTGATTAGTTTCCGGTAATACTCCTACCTTTTCTCTTTGAGAAGTTTCTATTTTTTCAATTATTTTATATAGAAAATCTTGCAAGGTAAGTAGTTCTTCCATTGATAAATCATAGAGAGTGTATTGATTATAGAGGTTAATATTTATAGGGTTAAAGAAAATTTTTTTAACAAAATCATCAATCATTTCAAAAATTTTTTCATATATTCTTTTGATTTTAGCGAATTTTTTGGGAGCTTCTTCTAAAAATTTTTTATTTTTAAGCTCCTCAAGGACTAATTTGTAATTTTCCAAATAAGTATCAGCTTTTACTGCCACTGTATCTACATCACCATTAACAGAATTAATTATTTCCTTTTTAATGTTATCTTTTCTAAGTGATAACTCAAGTAACATATCATCTACCATTTTAAGAAACATTTTTAAAGAATTAATGATAGATCCATCTTTTTTTAATTCCTCTGCTAAACTTTCCGTAAAAAGATCTTTTTTACCTTCCTGATTTTCCCTAATTAATGTTTTGTAATCTTCTAAATTCTGTAAGATTATTTTAATTGAATGTGCTAACTGGTGATGCTCCTGATTATCAGGAAAATATTTTTCTAATTCACTAACGTATTGATCTCTTTCTTTTAGGAAAATAAGATTAAGAATAAAACTATATTCCTCTTTTTCAAATATTTTCATCTTACCCTTTAAAAAATTTCATCACTTAACAAAAAAAATCCTGTATTTCTAAAACTATCGTAAAGATTTTCTAAATATTCATAAAGAATTCTTCTATTTTGTCAATAGTATAGTTTATTTCTTTTGTGGTGTGAGAGAACGAGAGGAACATAGCTTCAAAGGGAGATGGTGGTAAATATATTCCTTTTTCAAGCAAGAATTTATAAAAAGCAGTGAACATTTTTTTGTCGTTTGTAGAAGCCGTTTCAAAATTATAAACACTCTTACTTGTAAAGAATACGCTCATCATCGAGCCATATCTATTGAATCTTAGAGAGTAGTTATATCTACTTTTAATTGAATTTATCCCTTCTTCAAATATTTGTGATAGTTCTTCTAAGTAAGAATAATTAGATTTTTTTAGTTTATTTAAAGTAGCTATACCTGCTGCCAAAGCTAAAGGATTAGCACTAAAAGTACCTCCTTGGTAAACCTTTCCTAATGGAGCTAACAAATCCATTATCTCCTTTTTACCACCTACCACTCCTATTGGTATTCCACCACCTAATATTTTGCCTAAAGTTACCAAATCAGGATTATATCTATTAGACAGTCCACCATATTCAAACCTAAATCCTGTCATAACCTCATCAAAAACAAGTACACTTTCATATTTTTGTGTTACTTCTCTTAAGGTTTTTAGGAATCCATTTTCAGGGGGGACTACTCCCATGTTTCCTGCTACAGGTTCTACTATGACACAAGCTATTTCCTTACCGTACTTTTTGAAAATTTCTTCCGCTGAATTAGTATCATTGTATTCTAAAACAATTGTTTCTTGGAGAAATTCTTGTGGTATCCCTTCACTTGTAGGTATAGATAAAGTTGCTAATCCTGAGCCGCTTTTTGCTAGTAAATAATCAACATGCCCATGATAATTACCTGCAAACTTTATTATTTTCTTTCTTCCTGTGAAAGCTCTGGCTAACCTAATTGCTACCATAGTTGCTTCAGTACCACTATTAACAACTCTTATTTTGTCAATACAACTAAAAGCTTCTTTTATAAGGGTAGCAAATTCTATTTCCATTTGATGGGATGCCCCAAAATGTATCCCCTTATCTAATTGATCTTTAATACTTTGAGTTATATCCGGATCAAGGTGTCCAAAGATAAAAGTTCCCCATCCAAGAACATAATCTATGAATTTTCTCTTTTCTACAGAGTATATAAAGGGGCCTGAGCCTTTTTCAAAGTAAATAGGTTTTAAACTAGGATCCTCAAGGTACTTAAAACTTCTTACAGGACTGTTAACCCCACCTACCATATGCTCATTTGCAATGTCAAAAAGGGCAGAAGAATCCAAGTTTTGGTAGCCCGTTGTACTTTGCAACATAAAAACCTCCTCAAAAAATCTTCTTTTAAATTAAATGTACTATTAAAAAACAAAAATCCCTTTTTTACAAAAAATTAATCACTTTCAAAATTAATTCACCAGTTACCCTTAGAGTATTGAATTTGTTTATTAAGATTTTTTTCAATGATATTTAAAATGGTTTTTATTTCTTGATCGTTTGAAAATTCTTTTTTTAGTTCCAAAAGTTGGTACTCGTTTTCTATGAAATTAATATTGATTTCCCTTAATTTTTGAGAAACGACAGATATTCTTTTATGTCCTATTTCTTTTATTTTACCGAGTATTGAATAATTAGGATCACTACCATATATTAAACATAGTTCCGCTCTTTTTAGTATATCTGCCTCAATGTTTTTCTGCAGAATTTTATGTATAATCCATACCATGTTATGGATATCATTTTTAATTGTTGAGTATTCTCCAATAGGTTTGTTAAATATTTGGATTATCAATCCTGAAGCCCAAGCTAAGTATTCCCACATACTTATGTATAATCTTTCAAAAATTTTTTCATTAGAAACAAATAAACCTATGTAATCATTTAAAAGTGTTTTTATTAATTCTTCGGTATGTTTAATTTGATTTTTATCCATTTGCCAGTAATTTGCAAAATGTTTTTTCCATTCAATATAACCAAAGGTATCATAATAAGCAAGGAAGTTTTTTGTATGCAAAACACTTCTTATTCCTAAAAAGAAAGCGATATCAAAGTAATGGAATTTAAGATAATCTTTATGTTTATGCATTTCGAAGAACCCTTGCAAAAAATGAGGAGGAATATTTGAATATAAACAAATAAAAGACTTATCGGTTAACTTGTTATTTTCTATAAATCCCCACTTCTCTAAAACCTTAAGGTAGTAATTCAAAATGCTTTTTATTTCTTCTTTGTTAATATAATTAATTATAATTGAATCAAAAATTAATCTTTCGTCACCAAATAAATTTAAAGATGATAAAGTTAATAAGGAAAGTATGTTAAAAAACGAGTTATTTGAAAAATATTCCTGATAATTCAAAGGTAAATTTTCTAGATTAATAAGTGAATTTTTGAGGTATTTAGGTGTACTCCAAAATACTCTAAAGCTGTTACCTAAATTCCTTAAACCGAATCTTCCGACTCTTCCTTCCTCTTGAAGTATATCTAGAATTGAAGGTAAAATTTGAACATTTCCGTAAGCTGGAAATGATTTTATATTAATTATTGCGGTGTCTGCAGGTAAATTTACTCCTAAAGCTAGAGTTTGAGTAGCTATAAGAATTTTCAATTCCGAATTATCATCTCTAAATTCCTTTTCTATTTCTTGTCTTTCCAAAAGTGGTATATCAGCGTTATGAAAAGCTATAGCTATGTTTGAAGTATTTAAATCCCTTTGATTATTACTATTATCCAATTCAAAGTTAAGGGTTTGATTTTTTATATTAAGCCCTAGAAAATGAGCAAATTTTAGAAATTTCCATCCTATACTTTTTGACCAAACAAATATTATTACTTTTTCATTAAATTTAGCTCTATTTATCGCAAGATCTAAGGTGTAAAGAATACATTTTTCCTCTGTACTTAACTTTGAAAAATGGTTATTAAGACTTTTAAATATTTCCTTATTAAGCGGTTTTACATCCTTTAAAAAGAGACTATCTATAAATATTGAGGTTTTATTTAGTTTTACCGGTCTATATTTACTTGTTAAGATAAGTTCAGGTTTTAAGTAAGATGTTAATTCTTCTATAATTGGCAAAGTTGCAGATAAAGCTACTATAGATATTTTGTAATACTTTGATAAAGCAAGAATTTCTATTAAAAATTTTCCTAAATTGGTTACTAAACTATGTATTTCATCAATTATTATAAAATTTTTATTTGTCCATTCGCTTTTGTTTCTTAAAGCTATTGATAAACTGTCATATGTTGTGCATATTATATTGGTATTAGGATCGATTCTTTTTGATATATAATCCCCGGTTTTTATGTCAACAGTTAGATTTTTTTTAAGGAAAAATTGTTTTAATTCCTGATATTTTTCCTCAATTAACGCTTTAGTTGGTGCAGTATATATAAATCCAATATTTTTAGCGTTACTTTGCATAAAATTTTTATAAAATGTTAAATAAATTATTCCTGATTTACCTGATGAAGTTGGAGTTGATATTATCGTACTTTTGTATGAAGGATAATAGTACTTATAATAAACAGTTTGAATTGGATTAAGGAAATCATAGGGTATAAAATCAACCAATTCTCCTTCTACTTTTTTACATGACTCTTCAAATAATTCCTTTGTTTCTTTGATAAAATACTTTACCGTTTGTAAATTTGATTCCTCAAGAATTTCTATCTGCATTATTTAGTCTGCATTATTTATTCAAGTAATTAACAATTCTTTGTATGCTATATTTTCTTGTATTAAAGGCGTTAAGTCTTATATGTAAAGGAAAATTTTCATTACTAAAAATTTTTACTTTGATTAATGAACTTTTATCCATTGATAACTTTCTTAAGATCTGTTCTATGTTTTTTTCTTCAATCAATGAAGGATTGCTATTTATTTTATGATTTAAAGTCTTTATGAATAGATTTTTTAGATAAAAATCATTTTTTAACTTTTCGAAGTTTTCAATGATAAGGTGAATTTCACAATTTGCAAAATAATTTTCAAGAATTTCTATGAAAATTCCCCTTAATTTTGTAGATTTTATTTTATTCCTGAAATTATTAAGTTTCTTAGCTATTTTTATAATATTTTCAAAAGATATCTGGGTTAAATAAGGAGGATATTTTAGGTTGTTAAGAAAAACTAAGTAGTTTAAAATATCTTTTTCTGGTTCATTTAATAGGTTATCCAATAAAAGGTTTATTGTTTGAGGGGAAAGATGAAAATTTATTTGGTTTCTAATTTGTTTAAAAACAAGTCTTAGAAAAGTTTCGCGGTCTACCGTTTCCATTTTCTCTGCTATTTTTCTTACTAAGTTTCTCGTTACAGATTTACCACCCAATACTTTTACCACCTTTATAGATAAAACAATAATTTTGTAATATACAATTGAGCCAATTTTGATTTTTTCAAAAAACTCATCTACAATTTTGTTTAGAATCGCGATAATATATTTATATATATTTTCAGACTTAAGGTTATATTCAGTAGAATCTATGATAGTGTTAAGTATATCAATTGTTAATTCATAATTATGAAAAACAACTTCTCTATTGATTTTATAAAGTAGTAAAGATTTTGCTTCAATTGTTCCCCACAAAGCTATATTAAAAATCAATCCTTTCTCTTTTTCAATATCTAGATTCTTACTACTAAATTCATACAAAAATCCTAGATTATACATTTTTATTCCCCCTTTAAACGCATAAAACTGAATTTACTACCGCCTTATGTATGATTAATTTATTAATTCTTTATATACCATAAAAAATCAATAAAATGTTAAATTTATGTAAAAATTGAGGGATAAAGACAGGATTTTAAAAGGGAAAAATTTGAATTTTTAGAATTTTTCATAATATAAAAACGTAATAATTTTTTTAAGAGTAGGATGAAAAAATGAGCGCAAACTTGATTATATTTTATTTAATAGCTATTTTATCTTTAATTCTTGCACCTGAAAAATATGCAAGAAAAATAAGCATATCCTGGGGAATATTAATAGGTATATTTTCTTGTTTTCTTTTCTTTTCTTTTCTTTCCACAGGATCAAACTTTGCATTTTCATTTAACTTACTTATAGATTATGTTTTTAGGATAGATAACTTTAACGCTGCTTTAATACTTTTAAATGGTTTAATAACTTTTGCCGTACCCTTAGCTACTCACATAAAAGAAAAAGAGAAAGATTTTTATATTCTTACATTTTTGGTTTTACTTGGTACAGCAGGGTTATTTCTTACACAAAACATAATTTTATTCGTTTTATTTTATGAATTAGCAAGTGTTCCAATGTATTTTCTTATAGCAAGATGGGGAAGCTGGGGGATAACCCCATTTAGAAAAGTTTCCCCCAATTTCGCAGCTTGGAAACTCTTCCTTTATTTACAATTAGGTGGATCTCTGGTTATGATATCCTTCTTTATCCTACATTCACTTGTCTTTGGATTTGACGTATTTAACGGTTGGAATTTCCAAGATTACGAAAGAATAATAAAAGAAGGAAATTTACTTATAAAAGAAGAAAAATTAGCTTTACTAATATTTTTGATATTTTTCATAGCTTTTGGGATAGAAGCTGCTTTGGTACCTTTTCATACCTGGTTACCTGATGGTCACTCTGCCGCTCCATCATCTATTAGCATGATACTGGCAGGGGTTTTACTAAAAATGGGTACCTACGGAATACTTAGAGTACCTGTCGTATTCTTCCCCGATATAACCGAAAAATATGGAATAATTTTAATTATTTTTGGAGTTATAAATCTTCTCTATGGAGCCATAAATGCTTTTAGACAATTGGATATAAAGTACCTAATTGCTTATTCAAGTATAAGTCATATGGGAGCTATATTTATTGGGTTAGGAGCTAATAATGATTTAGGGGTAGCTGCAGCTGTTTTTCAAATGGTCTCCCACGGTATCATATCTGCCATGCTGTTTTCCATCGCAGGGTCAATTCAGTATAGAACAAATACAAGGTTAATTGACAATTACGGTGGATTACTAAGAGTTATGCCTTTTATAGGTACAATGCTAGTTTTTGCAGGTATGGCAAATTTAGGTTTACCAGGGCTTAGTGGATTCGTTGCAGAATTACTATCACTAAGCGCTCTTCTTAAGAAAATTAATAACATCATAGGAATAATATTTGTAATTCTCTGCTTAATTGGTATTTTTATCACCGCAGTATACGTACTTAACCTAATAGACAAAACTTTATACAGAAAAACCAATGTTATATATCAAAATGTTAGCGATGCTTTATGGGACGAAAAATTACATTTGCTTGTTTTAGGAATTTTTGTATTGATTCTTGGGATCTTTCCTTCACTCGTAACTGAAATCTCAAATTTATCAGCTATAAAGCAAATAATAGGAATGTAATAAGGAGAAAAAGCTATGGAATGGGTAGTAAATTTACTTCCTGAAAGCTGGTTGTTTGTTAATATTCTCATGTTTTTAGGTTTTGTAGCCCTATATAAAACAAAAGATGAACTAAAATTCTTATATAATATCGCTAATTTTTCGTTAGTTATTTTGTTTTTTTTATTAACTTTCCAAATTTACTTACTTACAAAAGGAGGATATAATGACACTTTAGCTATTTATATAGGTGATCTTATTTTGTATTCTAATGGATTTTTTGAGGTTTTTTCTAAATTGTTAATTTCTTTGATTGCAATTTTTATTAATGTAATGTTCGGAGCTTATTTTGGTGAAAAAAAAGATTTTGTAGATAATGGTTACTTTAGAACGGATTTAATTCCTTTATTTTTTTCAATGTTATTAGGCAGTTTTGTTTTGATATCTTCCAATGATTTTCTTACTTTTCTAATAGCATTCGAATTAATTGCTATTCCTTCCTATTTTGTTATAGCAATGGATAATAAAAATAGAATATCTTTGGAAGGTAGTATAAAATATTTTTTAATAGGCTCAGTTGCTACAGTATCTTTACTTATTTCAATTTTAGTTTTTTATATTTATAGTGGTAGTTTAGTTTTTGATAAAAATTTTTCTTTGTTATCTTCAAATTTACAGGGAGTGAAGATAGCTTTTACCTTTTTTGTTTTAGCTATTTTTATAAAGTTAGCAGTATTTCCTTTGTCTTTTTGGGTTCAAGATGCTTACGAAGCAAGTAGAGCACCATATTTATTAGTTATTTCCACTTTACCTAAAATAGCGGTAATGACGATTTTTATAAAAATAATTTTCTTGTTTGGCAATGGTTTTCCAATATTTTTAAGCGTATTTTCAGCCTTATCAATGATATTAGGTACATTTTGGGCTTTAACAAGTAATAGCATAAAGAGAATATTAGCATTCTCTACCATTACCAATATGGGTTATATTCTTATACCGTTCACTTCTCTTAGCTTCAACATTCTTAACAATTCTCAAGCACTATCTATTGTATATTTTTACATTTTTCAATATGTTTTGTCTACAATACTCTTTGTTTCAGTTTTGATATACTTGGAGGGTAAATATAACACTACAGATATAAGAGATTTAAGAGGGGTTTTGAGCAAGAATTCTTTTTTAAGTGTATTTTTAATAATTTCGTTATTATCATTAGCAGGTCTTCCTCCAACAGTTGGATTCGTAGCAAAATTCTTCTTGTTTTCCTATTCTTACTCATTCTCTCCGATTTTGGTATGGATAGGTATAATTACAAGCGTAGTTTCCCTTTACTTTTACTACAAAATAGCTCAATACCTTTATGTAAATGATGAAAAAAAAGAGAAATACAATAAGGATATTGAAAACAAAATTGATTTTGGTTTTTTACCCATATTTTCAAGCCTTATCTTAACTACGTTTATTTTATTTCTTGGAATTTTTCCAGGATCCATGATTAACATCATTAATTTTATTATTCTTAGTCTTAGCGGATTATGAATCTTTCAAAAATTTGGATGTATTTTTCATTTTTTGTTTTTGCTTTATTGGTTTTAAATTTTTTAGCGTTTTCTCAAAGTTCAAGAATATATCAGGAAATCTCAAAAGGTAACCTTTATGAAGCTCAAAAACTGATTTATCAAGTTTTGGATTCAAATCCTAACGACACAGATGCTCTATTTGCTAAATCAATAATTATGTATAAATATGCAGAAATTCAAAAAAGTGGAAAAGAAAAATATTATCAAATCTTAGAAATCTTAAATTCTCTATCAAAAAAGCTAAATGGTTTTTATTACTATCATTTTATCAAAGGAAAAGTTTTGGAAAAGACTGGTCAAATACAGGAAAGTTTTAAAGAATATGATAACGCAATTTATCATAATCCTAAATTTGAGGAAGCTTACATATCAAAATCATTGCTATATTGGAAACTTGAAGATTTTGATCAAAGCTTCAAAGTCCTAAATCCAATTAAAGAAAAATTTAAAACCAAAATATTACTATCTCATTATTACTACCAATTAGGAGAGTACGATCAAAGCTTATTTACTCTGGAAGAAATCCTAAACAACCCCATTCATATGAAGCAAATAAAAGAAAATAGGCAAGTGCTCGGAGAACTATATTTCCAGATGATGTGGGTAAACTACAGAAAAAATTCAAAATCCCTTGCCTTCTGGATAGAACAAAATATAAAATATAACCCCATCGATTACTACTATTCACTTAGTGAAGCTTTATCAGCAAATGATGACGAAGAAAAAGTTAAAAAAATTCTATATAACATTTCAAATTATCCTGACAAACCTTATGGTTATTTTGTCGTTTACCAAATATTAAAAAAACATTCTAAAAACGAAAAGAGAAACTACATTTATTTTCTTAAAAAAGCTGTTGAATGTGATATTTATAATCTTGATTTTAAAAATGTATTAAAAAGTGAGAATTACTAAAACAAATATTTAAATGGCTGAAATTAAACATATTTTACTATCTATAAGAGATTTTATAGAAATTTTGAATCCTTGGATTTTGGGTTTAATTATTTTCTTCTTTGGTGCGATATTTGGAAGTTTTATAAACGTATTGATATATCGTTTACCATTGGAAATGGATATAGTATTTAAGCCTAGTTTTTGTCCTAATTGTAAAAATCCCATAAAGTGGTACCATAACATTCCTATATTTAGTTATATTTTCCTTAGAGGAAAATGTGCCTATTGTAAGCAAAAGATAAGTATAAGCTATTTATTAGTAGAAGTTTTTACTGCTTTTTCTTTTCTGGGGTTTTTCATTTTATTTGGGATAAGTTGGGACTTTTTTGTTTTATGTTTTTTTTTCGTAATAACTTTTCCCATTTTGGTTATAGATTTTAAATATCATATAATACCTGATGAGCTTTCAATTGGAGGAGCAGTTTTAGGATTAATTTTAGCGGTATTTAACAGTTTTATAGGCTTCCAGAATAACATAAATATAAGTTATGGATTAAATGATAGTATTTTTGGTGCTTTGATAGGGATTTTAATATTCGGGGGTATTTATTTTGTATCTTTGATTGTTTTTAGGAAGGAGGGAATGGGGATGGGTGATGTTAAGTTTGCTGCAACCATAGGAATTTTCCTAGGTGCTCCCGCTGCCACTTTATCCTTCTTCCTTTCTTTCTTATACGGCTCACTATTCGGATTAATAATAGTAGCTATTAGGAGATTTAAAAATAGAAAAAAAATAAAAATCCTTTATTCCGTTAAAAATTTAAACGTATCAGTGGATTATCTTTCCTCGATTGTAA
>JBKBIY010000120.1:0-3682 GCA_046294045.1 bacterium
CTGTAGGTTGTGGAATAGAAATATATACTCGTAAAGGAAACTTGGTTAAAATATTTAGTAACTGGAACTCCTTTTCAAAAGGACTTATCTGCTACAAAGGTAGATACCAAGCAGTTTATGATTACAGAGATCTTCAAAAAAAAACAAGTTATAAAAAAATCGATATAACTCGAGATTATCTTTTTTTAAAAGACTTGTTAGATAGAAATAAAGATGCTGTTGCTGTAATTGATGGTACTTTATTTAATGAGGAAATAAAAATTATTGGCAAACTATTTAAAGAAATTTATTCCTTGTATACCATCAATCCTCTGATCTTACAGAATAATCTTAAATTCGAAGAATTAGATAATTATGAAGTTTATATAATAGACGGATGGGATTTAAATAAAGATTATGGCACAATAGGATCTGTAATAAAAAGAAATGTTTACTATAAAAATTATCAATTAATCCTTTACCAAGATTTAAACGATCAATTAGTTAAAGAATTAGAAAATAGATTACCTAAAGTTTTATTTTTATACAAGAATTTTCATAAATTATCGCCTGATAAACAAAAGATAATGGGAATACTTAATAAAGTAAAGCACTTAGTTTTACCTCTTTCACCTAACGATTTAGGAATTTTGAAAATACTAGGTGAAATAAAGGAATTAGAAGTTGATAAAATAAAAAATCGTAAAGTTTTCGTTTTTACTAGAGATTTGAAAAAGGATCTTTATTTTCTAGATTCAAAAAATTCATTTCTATTTACTTGTAAAGTAAACGATTATTCTAAAATTTTTGAAAATTTGTATATTTTACCTTCTTGGTTGGAATTAGATGGGGTTTTTTATAATTTATTTAATCAGGAGATTGTTTGTCGTGCTATTGTTGGAAGTGAGGTGATAAAGTAGTGAAAATTTCTACAATTTGGTGTGAAGGTTGCTCTGGGTGTCACATGTCTTTCCTTGATATGGATGAAAGATTAGTTGATTTAATAAATAAAGGATTAGAATTTGATGCTAGCCCTTTTACTGATTTAAAAATACCTTCTGAAGGAGTTGATATAGGAATAATAGAAGGCTCTGTAGCAACTGATACCCAAGAAGAAGAAGTAAAATTGATGAGAAAAAAATGTAAATTAATAGTTGCTATAGGAGATTGTGCAGTGTTTGGTGGAATACCTACTATGAGAAATAAATACCCCACAAGTGAAGTATTTAATAGAGTTT
This sequence comes from bacterium, assembly GCA_046294045.1. Classification (GTDB taxonomy): domain Bacteria; phylum DRYD01; class DRYD01; order DRYD01; family DRYD01; genus DRYD01. The sequence goes on from JBKBIY010000120.1 coordinate 1,218, forward strand.
ATATAGAAGCTGAGACTAATCAGAATAAACATATTCCAGATGGGGAAGACTTATCTAAACTTTTACCTAAAGTAAAACCTGTTGATAAGGTTATAAAAGTTGATTATCATATTCCTGGTTGTCCGCCATCTGCAGACGCTATACTTGAAGTTCTTTCCAAAATAATTGAAGGGGAAAAACCTAAATTAGAAGGAAAGTTATTATCCTATGAATGAGGAACATATGGATAAAAATGAGAAAATAACTATTTATCCTGTTACGAGAATAGAGGGGCACGCTAAAATAACCATTCATTTAGATGAAAAAGGTGAACTGGATAGGGTGTTATTTCATGTTGATCAATTTAGAGGTTTTGAAAAATTTATAGAAGGTAGGCATTTTAAGGAGGCTCCGATAATAACTGCTAAGATTTGTGGAATTTGCCCGTTAAGCCATATTCTTGGAGCAGTCAAAGCCGGGGATATGATAATGAATGTTGAAATTCCATATACTGCTAAATTACTTAGAATGTTGGCACATTTGGGACAAATAATACAGTCTCATTGTTTACATTTCTTCTATTTATCTTCGCCAGATTTTTTACTAGGGTGGGGAGCAGATCCTAAAATTAGGAACATAGCAGGCTTGGTACAAAAATATCCAGATTTTGCTATGAAAGGAATAAAATTAAGAAAATTTGGACAAACTTTGATAGAATATGTTGGTGGTTCCAGAATAAATCCTAAAAATTTCATACCTGGTGGCGTGGCACAACCTTTGGACCCTGAACACAGAGATGAAATACTTAAACAAGCGGATCAAGTGATATTCTTTGCTCTTGAGGGGCTTAATTTTATAAAAAAATACATTCAGGAAAATCAAGAGTTTATTCAAAAATACGCAAACTTTGAAACTCATTTCTTAGGGCTTGTTAACAAAGGAAACTGGGAAGCTTATGATGGAATTATTAGATTTGTCTCTTCTAACGCTTCCGAAAAAATAGAATTTAATCCTTTAGATTATCAAAATTACATAGGAGAAATTATAGAGGATTGGACTTATTTAAAATTTCCTTTCTTTAAATCGAAAGGGTATACACAAGGTATTTATAGAGTAGGACCTCTTGCAAGACTAAATATTATAGATAATTTACCAACAGAAATTGCTTCCAAAGAATTTGAAGAATTTAGACAAATAGGAAAATATAAACCTATTCAACCATCATTCTACTACCACTATGCCAGAATGATTGAAGTTATACATTGTATAGAAAAAGTAAAACAAATATTGCTTGATAAGGATATACTAAACAAAGAAGTTTTTGTAGAAGGTAAAGTAGAAAACAGTCAAGGAATAGGAGTAATTGAAGCTCCAAGAGGAACATTAATACATCATTACTGGGTTGATGAAAAAGGTACCATTGAAAAATGTAATATGATAGTTGCAAGTGGACATAATAATTGGAGTATGTCTAAAGCTGTGGAAGTTATTGCTAAAGAATTTTTAGATGTAAAACAAATAAAGGAAGAGTCTCTTAATTTGATTGAAGGCGGGATTAGATGTTATGATCCTTGTTTGTCATGTTCCACACATGCCGTAGGCCAAATGCCAATTCTCTTACAAATTTACGATCATCAAAGTAATCTCTTAAAAACTATTGAAAGAGTATATAAATAAAATGAAAAGAAAAATCATATTAATAGGTGTTGGTAACGATCTAAGAGGAGACGACGGAATAGGTAAGGAATTTATCCAAAGATTTAACTTAGAAGGTATTGATAAATTTTATGTACCATTTTTAGACATTGACATTGCGGAAAAATTAAAAGAATATGATGTTGTAATTTTTGTTGATGCTTCCATAAAGGAAGATAATTTTAAGTTAAGCAAAATAGAAGAAGACAAAACTATGTTTACTTTTTCTCATTATCCTTCTTACAAAGATTTAATTACATTGGTAAAGCAATTTTATAATCCAAATGTATGTGGGTATATCCTCGAGATAGGAGGAAAAGATTTTGATTATAAAAGTCATTTATCAAATAAAGCTAAAAATAACATCCAAAAAGCTCAAAAATTTTTGGAAAAATTTTTGCTAAATGGAGGAAAGAATAAATGAAAGCGGAGATTTTTAAACCTGATTTTAAACCTGATTTTAAAACCAATTTTGATAAACCGATTTGTAAAGATTGTTTAAAAGAATATTTTAACTTAAATAATCCAAGAAGGTATTTTTATCCTTTTATTGCTTGTAGTAATTGTGGTTCTTTTTTTTCTAGTTCGTTTTTTGGGAATAGTAATTTTTTTAATATTTGTGAGGAATGTCGAAGAGAATATGAAGAAAAAAATTCTCGTAGATATTTTTATCCTTTTATTAGCTGTGCTAAATGTGGACCTAAAATACAAACCATTAATATTGAATTTAAAGATTATAGAGATTTATTTAAAAAAGTAGCTTATATCATTGATCAAGGAGAAATTGTAAT
>JBKBIY010000121.1:0-3662 GCA_046294045.1 bacterium
GAAAATTGTTTTTACTAAACCTTCTTCGTATTTTATGGTAACATTTGCATTTTCAAACAAAGAAGAAGGAGATATTCTTTGTCCTCCTTGATCTAATACCACTAAATCTCTAGATATAGGTAGGTTTAGTATATCTGTTTCTGTTCTTATTTGTACACTATCAGCTCCAAATCTTATAAATTTCCCTGTTATAACTTGAGAATATGCTTGAGTATATATCATTACTATTGTGGCTATTATTAACAATAATTTTTTCATTTTTCTTCACCTCTTTTGGTTTATAATCTTTCTACTATCATTATTCCCAGTAATGCGGGTTTTTATTCACTTAATTTTGTAAAAAAAATGTAAAAAACGGGAGATTTATAATGTTTTCTAATTTGATTTTCTATTGATTGCCTCAATTTTTGTATTTTTATTAATGTCTTTAATTTTTCTTCAATTTTTTCTTGTATAAAGTTTTCAATTTCTTTGTTGTTATTGATTTTTTCTTGTATTTTTCTTAAGAAATATATGAAATCAAAATGATTTTGCTCATCCATAGTTAAAAAATACCATTTTTCCATTAATTTTATCAGATTTAAAAAGTTTTCTTTCTCTATATGATCTTCATTTTGAATCTTTGTTGGTATTGTTGACACCACAATAGAATTCTTTATTTAATAATATAATCCCTTCTAATAACATAATCCCTTTTTTATGAATTTTAGAAGTTGTAATTTCCTTGTTGTTGAAAATTATATAAAATGGGTATATTTAACATAAAGAAAATACCTTCAAAACCGGGAGTTTATATCTTCAAAAAAGATAATGAAATAGTTTATATAGGAAAAGCCAAAAATCTAAAAAACAGACTGAAGAATTATGTTACTCCCTCTGATTCAAAATCTCATGATATAGTTAAAACCTCAAATAAACTGGAATATATCATCGCTAAATCAGAGCTTGAAGCGCAATTAATAGAATCAAAATTAATTTTTGAAAAAAAACCTTTTTATAACATACAATATAAATATAAAAACCCTATAAAATACATTTCTGTTATAGATAAAGACGGGTATCCCTATTTTTCCATCTCTTCTAAATTTTCTCCTTACACCATAGAAATTTTCTATCCTTTTATAGGTGGGATAAATTTTAGAGAATTATTAAAAATTTTAGGAAATATTTTCGGAGTAAGACAATGCCAATACAATTTCCAAAAAACTAAACCCAAATTATGTATATACTACCACTTGGGGTTTTGTAGTGGCCCTTGTCAAGAATTAATATCTCAAAAAGATTACAATCAAAACTTTCAAAAAGCTGTCAATTTCATAAAATCTCAAGAAGATTCAATAAAACTTCTTGTAGATTATTACAATCAAAAAATAGAACAGTTATCAAATGAACAAAGATTTGAAGAAGCTATTGTTTACAGAAATAAATTAATAACCCTTCAAAATTTTATAACTAAATTTTATAAATCAAGGGAAGAAACGTATATCTACCTCATCTTTGAAAAAGATATAAAATTTATAGGTTTCTATTTTCCTTTGGAAGGTGTAAAAATTATGGAATTAGAAAATATTGATGAAGAATTTTCTCCTATACAAATCATATTTGATGCAATCATTAAAAATTTACCATTTGCAAAAAAAATATTTGTACAACAAGAATATTATGAAGATCTTAAAAACTTTATTAAAAACTATATTAACTTTAATAATATTAACTTTAATAATGATGAAATTTCTCAAAGAATAAAAAATATTGAAATTATGATTACCGAAAACGAAAATTTTCAATATCTTAAAAATATTTGTCTTCAAAAATTGGAATACTTAAGAATTAATAACCTTGATCTAATCTTAAAAAAGCTCTCAAAAATTTTAAACATTAATAATCTTAAAAGAATAGAAATACTGGATGTAAGTCACTTTTACGGGGAAAATGTTTACGGTGTTGTAGTAGTTTTTGAAAACAAAAAATTTAATAAATCCCAATATAGAGTTTATAAATTAAAGGGCAAATTTAATGATTTTGAAAACATATATCAGATGGTTTATAGAAGATTTTCTAATTACCAAATATTTTCCTCTTTTCCTCAATTGGTTATGATAGATGGAGGAAAAGGACAACTAAAATACGCTCTTAAAGCCTATAAAGATAGTTTGATTTTTAATACCCAGAAATCTCTTAACATAAAATTTATTTCCATAGCTAAACCACAAAATGATAATCAAAAAGAAAAAGTATATTTTTATAATGATCCAAAAATAAAGGAAATAAGACTTGATGATAATATTCTAAATTTTTTGATATCTTTAAGAGATGAAGCTCATAGATTTGCTAACTCCAGAAGAATAAAATACTCTCAAAAAAATGTAACATTTTGAAAAATAAAAATTTACAAAATTTTTAAAAAATATTTTCTAAAATTTTACAAATTTTTAAAAAAATACAATGGATAGGAGGTAAAAGTATGGAAAAAGTGGAAGGTTTGCAAAATTACGGTAGCAAAATAACACTTAAAGGTGTAGAAATAAAGGGTCCGTTGGGAAAAAAAGAAGTTAAGATATCCGGGGATGAAGTAGAAAAGAATATTACTGAGTCATTTATTCAAGGTGCAGCAAAAGGAATAGGGGTTTCTCTATTGGGAAGGGTTTACCCTGTTTTAACAGGAACTTACAAAGTAATAGAAGGGTATCATAAAACTAAGGAAGAAGCTAAAAATTTAGGATTAACAGATTGGGAATCAACTAAAGCAGGAATAAAAGGAGCAACTATAGCAGGAATAAAAGGTTCTTTTCACGCGCTAATTGATACTCTAGCTATTAATTCGTTAACAATCATTGGTGGATCTATAGGTGGAATTATAGGTAGTATCATAGGTGCTATTCTTTCATCAGGAAATATAGAATCTCACATAATTTTTGATACTATATTTACCATTTTGTCTGCAGCTATGGGTGGAGCTGTTGGTGCTCAGATAGGTGGTATCTTAGGAGCATTTTTTGGCGGAGGACTATATAACATATTTAAGAATAAAGTAAGATTAGAAAAAAACTAAAATAAATAAAGAGATAAGAATTAAATTTTTAATAAAGGAGGATAAAAACTATGGAAAAAATGGAAAGTTTATCCAAGTATGGTAGCAAGATAAAATTTAATGGTATAGAAGTAACAGGTCCTTTAGGAAAGAAAGAGGTAAAGATATCTGAAGGTGAGGGTAAGAAAAGAGCAAAAGATTACTTTTTAGAGGGAACATTAAAAGGATTGGGACTTCTTATAAGTAGTGATTTTATTATAGGAAAGATTTTTAATAATAATCCTCCTGATATTCCTAATAACCCTGACATCCCAAACATTGATATTCCAGACATTCACAATATTCCTAATTTTTCTGAAAATTCTGATTCCTCTGGATCTTTAAAGTTGTTAAAGTTATTTAATCCCTTAGTGAAAATGGGGTTAATTTTAGGTGTAGGCGGAATATTTTATCCTGCTTTAATAGGAGCTTATAAATTGGGGGAGGGGTATATTAAAGCAAGTAAGGCAGCTAAAAGTGTGGGCTTAAATAATTGGGAAGCTACTAAAGCAGGAATTAAAGGAGCATTAGCATTAGGAGTAGGAGAATTCCTTCATGGACTATTTGACGCTATAGCTATTGGACAATTAAT
>JBKBIY010000122.1:0-3631 GCA_046294045.1 bacterium
TCTTTAGCTTTTTTACCCATTTGAATTGCTTTTTCTTTATTTATGTATAAATCATCCATAGCTTGAGCTATTTTGATAGGATCTGGTTCACATATTATTCCTGTTTTATTATGTTCTACAAATTCCAGGGGTCCTCCACTATCAATAGTCGTTATCACACTTTTTGAAGAATAGAAAGCTTCTACTGTGACATAGCCATAATCTTCATCAAAAGGAGTAAATACTATTCCTAAGCATTTTGAGTATAAATCAATTTTTTTATCTTCATCAATGTAATCAAGAATTTCTAGTTTGTTTTTTATAACAGGATCTTCTAGTAAAGGGGCTATTTTTTTTTCAAAATAACTTTCTTCTTTTTGCCCAGCTAAGATTAGCTTAAAATTTTGTTTTGTGTATTTTAATGATTCTATTACTAGATGTTGTCTTTTGTTAAAGGCTATTCTGCTAGGAAAGAAAAAAAAATTTTGATAAAGGGGTTCTTTTTGAGAGTATTTTTCTTTGTTATCTAATGGTGGATATAAAACTTCAGAGTGTATTTTGTTGTACTTTTTCAATCTAGCTTTAACATTTTCTGAGATTGCAAAAATTTTTTTACATTCCTTTAGGAATTGGTTATCATATTCAATAATTTTTTTTCTTATTTTCTGGTATTTTTCTTTTTTATTTTTTAAGGGGTTAAGGTTGGTATCCCAGAGGTCGTAAAATTCTCTAAGATGGTGCATAAACCAAGCTACTTTATTTTTATGTTTTATAGCGTAGCTAAATGGTCTAGAAACTATAGCTAAATCCCCATAATCGAATTTCATATTTCTAATAGCTTCCGTCTGTTGCTCTATTAAATTTGGATCTGTTGAAAAGGGAATGTAAATTTTTTCTACTTCAAAATTTTTGGATAGCTCTTTTACTAAGGAATCTATTAAGAATGAATCTCCGCCTTTTGAAAATGGTATCTTAGTTGATACTACCAAAATTCTTTTCATATATATTGTTTTCGACTATAATTTTTAGGAGTTTATCAAATTTTATTCCAGTTTTTTCTGCTTCTTGAGGTAACAAGGAAACTTCAGTAAATCCAGGTATTGTGTTAACTTCTAGGAAGTACACTTTAAAGTATCCATTTTCTTCTTTTAGTCGGTAATCTATTCTTACTGCATCTTTAAAATCGAAAAATTCAAATATTTTTGCTGAGATGTATTTAAGGTAGTCCAGTGTTTCAGAAGGTAACTCTGGAGGGATGATATGATCTATTTTTTTGATATATTTATTTTCAAAGTCAAAGAGTTTGGAGTCTTGAAGTGCTAATTCGCAAGGTTCTAAAGGTATTATTTCTTGTTTATTTTGTATTACTCCTACAGTTATTTCCCTACCTTCTATGTATTCTTGGATTATTGTTAAATTATCATCTTCTTGGAAAGCAAGATTTAGTGCTTGTTTAAGCTTTTTTTCTATATCTTTGGAATTTTCTATTAATGATAATCCTACACTACTTCCTGATAAATTAGGTTTTACTATTAATGGGGGATTTAAAAATTTTTCTTTTATTTGTGAAAAAACTTTTTTTAAACCATATTTTTCATATTCTTTTTTTCTTATGTAAACTGTTTTTGGTAGGAATAGATTAAAAACTTTTTCAGATTCTATAAATTTTTCTATAAGTGTATTGGTTATCATTTTATTCATAGCTATTAAGCTTGGTGTAGAATTTGAGAATGAGAATGGTATTTTTAGGGATTCTAGGAAGGATTGGATTACTCCATCTTCTCCGTATTTTCCATGTAGAACTAAAAATACGAAATCATATTGGTTTTCAAGAATATGTTTGTAAAATTCTTTTAATTCTGTTAAGATATATTTTTCCGTATTTGGATAGATTTGTTTTAGTTTGTTGTATATATTTTCTCCCGATTTTAGGGATATTTCTTTTTCGGAGGATATTCCTCCCATTACAACTAATATTTTCATAATTTTTCTTTTATAAAATATGCCAAGAATTCTGTATTACCTTTATCTCCTTTTATTGGGGATGGGATAATTTTTATAAATTTAAATCCTTGATTTCTTATTTTTTTAAGTGTTCTCAAAGTTATAAGAATTAATTTTTTTCTATCTTTTAGGACTCCTTTTTTTAGGAATTTTCTTTCATCTTTATTGATTTCGAAGTTAGGTTTAATGAGAATTATTAGGTTTAATTTTTTTTCGTTTTTTACTTTTGCTAATGATTCTGTTATAAGGGTTACGGAGATAAAGGATACATCTATTGCTATTATTTCTATTTCTTTTGACAGAGAGTTATTTTGGAAAAAAAGATTTATATTTTTAGCATTAAAGTTTTCTATATTGATAACGTTAGGGTTTTTTAGTAACGAAGGATGTAGTTGATTTTTTCCGTTGTCAATTGCTATAACTTTTTTAGCACCGTATTTTAGTAAACAATCTGTAAACCCTCCTGTAGAAGCTCCTATGTCCATACATACTTTATTTTTTACATCTATATTAAACTTTTCAATTGCTTCTTTTAGTTTATATCCTCCTCTTGACACGAATTCCATTTCTGGTAAGGGTTCAATTTCTATGTTTACGTTTAGTGGGAATTTTTTTGAAGGTTTATAAACAATTTGATTTTCTACCTTAACTTTTCCATCAACTATCATTTTATAAGCTTTTATTCTAGAGTCAATCATTTTTCGGATTACCAATATTTCATCCAAACGATATTTCATATAAATAGTTCATATAAATGATATTTCGTAAAGTAGCTCTTTGGTTTTTATTTCGTTGTTTATTATTTTTTCTATAAAGTTTATTGTTTCGTTTATATTTTGGAGGTATGAGTTTTTTTCTAAATTTTTCTCTAAATTTTTTTCTAAATTTTTTTCTAAATTTTTTTCTAGTGTTTGTGGTTTTGGTTTTGTAGGGTATCCTATTTTTTGGATGAATATTTCTAGGAATTTTTGAAAATTTTTAAAATCTTGTATTTTATTTGTGGATTGATTAAGGAAGTTCAGAAAAGAGAGGGTTATTTTTAAGAGGTTGTTTTCTTTTTGATTTTCAGGTAGAGTTTTTTTTATTATTTCTAAGAGGGTTTGAGAAATTATTTTTTTATGATAAGACTTACGTATATTTTCAAAGTAGTTTATTACTTGGTATTGGTTTATGTAGGTATATTCTTTGGTATATTTTAGATGTATTGCTATAAAGTTTAGAGTATCTAAATCAAGATTTTTTATTTTATATGGATAAAAGAGGTAACTTAGTCCTAGATTTTTGCAAAATACTAATATTTTGTTACCTTTAGGTAAAGTAGTTCTTTCTATTATAATTCCGTTAGTATATTTGTACATTTGGTGTATTTAGGAAGGGGGAGTAATGGTTTTGGGTTATGATGTTTAAGATTCTTTCTGAGGCTTTACCATCACCATAGGGATTAGGAATGTTTAGTTTTAACAAAGTTTGTTTATGATTTAGGTATTTAAGTGTTTTGTTTATTATTTGTTTTTTATTTGTACCGGCTAGTATTATGAATTTGTCTTTTAGTCCTTCGGGTCTTTCTGTTTTGTTTCTTACTACAATGACGGGGGTTTTGTAAGCGGGGGCTTCCTCTTGGATACCACCCGAATCCGTTATTATCAAT
>JBKBIY010000123.1:0-3454 GCA_046294045.1 bacterium
TTCACTTAAAAAAAACTTGTTATCCATTTGAATTAAAATTTTCTATAGCCGAATTTAGATTGCTGTATGTTCCTAATTATGCAAGGGAAAAAATAATTGAGTTCAAGTTTGCATATCCTTATGATAAGGTTAGTATTTATGAAGTCGATTTAAAAAGGTCAGAATATGTCCTAATTCAAGAAATTTATATAAGTTTGGTATCCAGTTAAGCTTGTCCTATTTAATGACAGAATAAAAAAAAAGGAGGAGGTGCGTTATGAGAGACAAATTAAAAATCACTAAGGTTTATTTGGTTAAACACGATGAATCAGATAAGATAGAACTAATCGGATTGTATAAGTTCATAGATGAATTTACAGAAGAAAAGTATCTGTTAAATTTAAAAAGAATATTCCGTAAAACAAATCATTTTCTTTTTGACTACATTCCTATTCAATTTAACATGTTTATTGAATGTCCAAATTGCAATTTTGTTGATGTTTCATTTAGAGATAAAGAAAACGAAATTTATGTAAAAGATATCAGTTACCCTTTTGAAATAAAATTTGCTTTTGACAGATTGAAAATACTATATGTCCCTTATTATGCAAGAGAAAAGATAGTAGAAATATGTTTTAATCCTTCACTAAACAAAATTGAATTCTGTGAAGTTAATTTAGAAAAACAAGAACAAATTCCATTTTTTAGCATTAAAATTGAAGATTAACAATAAAAAAATAAAAGGAGGTGGAATTATGGAAAAAGAATTGGTTGTAAAGAATGAGGAAGAAACAAAAGAAATAGTTGTAAGTGAAAATGTTGAAAAGTTAAAATTTTTATTCCCAGAACTTAAACAGTTTCCAAATGAAGAAATTGCAAAAGCTTTCCTTATTTCAACCAAGGTCTATAAGCTTAATCCTCTCAAAAATGAGTGTCACTTTGTCCCTTTTACAGATAAAAAGACAGGTGAAATACGATTGAAAATTATTACCTCATATCTAATCTATCTTAAGAAAGCTTCTCAATCAGGAAAGTTAAACGGATTCAATATAGAGATTAAGCAAGACACTGACAAAAGTATCTATGCAGAAGCAACTATCTATAGGAAAGATTGGCAGTATCCTTTTAAATGGAGAACTTATTTAAGAGAAGTAAAAAAAGCAACAAGAATATGGGATGAAATGACAAGATTTATGCTTATGAAAGTTTGTCTTGCACAAGCATTTAGGATAGCATTTCCTGAAGATGTAGGAGAATTACCATATACCCAGGAAGAGTTTGAAATAAAAGAAGATATGCCTGCAACTAAAATTAATGAAATAGCTGAAATTGTTGTAGAAAAAGAAGAAATGGAAGAAGACTATAGCTTTGATGAGCAAGAGCAAGAGCAAGAGCAAAAACAAGAACAAGAACAAGAAAATGAGTTTCAGATTGATACAAAAGAAAAGATTACAGATAGGCAAATTCAAATGTTACATATTCTCTTAAACAGGAAACCGTTATCAGAATTTTTAGACAAGTTTTCTTTAATCTTAGGTCGTAAGGTAAAAGGTGTTTTTGATTTAACAAAAGAAGAAGCAAGTATTCTTATTGACCATTTCAAAAAGAAAGTTGAAAATAAGAAAAAAAATGGAGGTGAAGAAAATGGAAGTGAGAGGAACGGAAATGAATAGTGAAGCTTATTTCAAAAGTGTAACAGATGCCAAACTGTATGTTATTGAAAATTTCAAAGAATTTTTACAAATAAATGAAGACCAAATATTTGAAATAACGATGAAAAGTTTGCTTAAGGTATTTTTATATACTTGGATGATTGACCGCTTTATTGAGATTTTAGAAAGTTATAAGTGGCCTCTTCTTTATCTAAATGGTGTAACTCCAGTTAGAGATATTAGGTTGCTAATAAGGACTATATACGATGAAGACCTTATAAGGGATTTATTTGATATGGCATTAGGATTTTATAATGAAAATTTTGACCCAAAAGAATATGTTGCATAAAAAAATAAAAGGAGGTGCATTATGGTAAAAGAAAGAATGACTTGTCCAGAATGCAATGGATTAGGTCTAATAGGTAGAGGTGAAGATGAAAAGGTGTGCTGGGTATGTGATGGAGACGGAGTATTATGGCTTTATGCAGAGGATGAGGAAGAATTGGAGAATGAAGATATTGTAACAGAAAGAGTGAATGAAATATACTGGAAAAGGTTGCATAGTGCAAGTTGTATTGAATAAACAAATAGGTTAGGAGGAATAGGATTATGGATAAACGATGCCAGAAAAAACTTTTAGAGTATGTAGTCGAAAACGATATAGGGTCTATTTACTTTTGTATTATGCGAGGTTGGATTAGAGCATTAGATGAAGCTATAGGAATAGCAAAAGAATTTGAGATGTCAGAAAAAGTAATAAATGAATTGATAGAGTATTATAAAATACTTACAGACCTAATAAAAAGGATTGACGATGTTGGAGCGCTATTAACAGCTTGCAGTTTTCATACAGCTTCTTTTCTTCGAAAAAAAGAATTGACAGATTACGAATTGGCAGGTTGCAGTATGAAAACGTTTTTAAAAAAGAAAGAAGAAGAATTATACCAATTAACTTATACGATTTTAAAAATTCCATATATTGCATTGAGCAGTGCAGATGACATAATATGTCTAAACGCAAAAAAGCTTGAAGAAGATTTAAGAACTTTTTTAAATAGGTTAACTAATGAAAGTTTTATGAAGTAGCTTGAAATAAACAAATAGGGGATAGTTTAAATTGAGCTATCCCCTTAAGTAAGTTAATTAGGAAGGGCTTATGAGTAAGAATTATCAAAAAGGACGCTCATTTGAGTATTCAGTAAAAGATGTTTTCGAAAGAGCAGGATTTTATGTTATAAGAAGTTCAGGAAGTCATACTGATTTTGATTTGATTTGCTTAGCTCAGAATAAAGTTTATTTGGTCCAGTGCAAATTCAATTTAGAACATAAAAGAGCTCAAAAAATTTTTCAATCACTTTTTAATTCTGTTAGTCAATATGTCAAAGACCTAATTGAGGAAAAAATAGTTCGTATTTGTCTTGCTTATTCATATAATAGAAAGAGATACCTTTTGCTTAATCCAGACCAAGTTATTTTGTTACAAATTGCTGAGCTGAGGAAATTGATAGATGAGTAAAGAAACACAAGGATTTCACTTTAGGGAATTATATAAGCAGTATCCTGAGGAAGCTATTTGGCTATTAGATAGAGCATTTCCTTTGTTGTATTTTATAACTCGAGATGTTTATTATGTAAAACTTTTGCGACATAGAGAAAGAGGACTATCTTATTACTTTCCTGAATTTACACAAGGCAAAAATTCGTATGAATTTTTGCAGTCACTTATAGAGAGCAATTATTTGCTATTTGACATTTTAAAAAAACGCAAACAGGTAAGACCACTTTTTTATTTTTTATACATAGCTAAAACAGATAAGTTCGAT
>JBKBIY010000124.1:0-3413 GCA_046294045.1 bacterium
TTATTTTTCCTCCTTTCTAATTAATTATTACTACTATTCTTTTATTCCCATTTTATTTTTCTTTTCATTTAAACTACCTCCTTCATCAACTTTCTATATTCTAAGAATTCACTGTAAAATCTACTATTTTGTTATAATCAAAACTTTTTACTCTAAAATATTTCTTTATTATTTTTGATACAACTATGGAAGGTAAACAACCCACAATTTCACAATGATCCACTTTTAATCCATTAAAATCAAGCTTTTTCTTAATGGTATCAAAAATATATAAAAAATCAGTTTTATGTGCTTCAAGAATATTAGTAGATAACTGAACCATGTTTTTAGAAGCAAGAAAAAATACAAGTGCTTGTAGATTTTTTATTCCTCCACTGCTTTCTCTTAACTCTTTGGCTATGATCTTTACTTTTTTTATAATCTCCTCTTTAGCGTCGGTAATTTTTATATTGAAATTAAAAGCTATTAAAGGATACCTTACCCCAATAAAAGTTACTCCCAAAGTAGGATGAAAAATTTGATTTTCAAATATATCAGGCAAATATTCCTTTTCTTCCAAACTTAAGGATTTTATAAAATTTATTCCTTTATTTCTTATAGTGGCTAACTTAGAAGTGGTAGGACGTTTGGAAGAAAGAGCATAAAGATAAACAGGAATTCCAAAGTTTTTAAAAAACTCATAAGCAAATTGCTCAACCAAAATTTTCAATTTATCATAAGATATACCCTTTATGGGTACAAAAGGAACAACATCAATTATACCCGCACAAGGATGCACCCCCTCATGAAAGTCTATATCCAAATGCAAACAATTTTGAGTTATTTTAAAAACTCCTTTAAGTACACTTTCATAATCCCCTATTAAAGTGAAAACCGATCTATTATGATCGTAATCATAATGTACATCTCTTAACTCAAGATTTCGTATTTTTCTTAAATCCTTTACTATTGTATTTATAAGTTTAACATCTCTTCCTTCTGAAATATTAGGAACACACTCTATTATCATTTATTATCGAAACGAATATTTTTATAAATTCTCATAAATTTTTAAATACTTCTTTGCAACTTCAAGATAGTTATATTCTTTTACCGAAGAAATTGAATTTTCTTTTACTCTTTCCAGTAACTCTCTGTTTTCATACAAACTATGAATATATTCTATAAATTTTTGTTTGTAATTATCGGTATAACTTACTAAAAATCCGTTATATTCGTTAACTATCAAGTCATCTGCTCCGGGGGTATTTAAAGCTAATATAGGCACTCCCATAGCTAAACTTTCTAAATAAGCTAAAGGCTTAACCTCCGTTAAAGAAAGAGTTACAAAAACATCCATTAAAGCATAATAATTTGATATCTCCGTGTAATTAACTTTTCCCGTAAATATAACATAATCTTTTATATTCAAATCTTGAGAAAATTTCATAAGTCCATTTAATTGAGTACCGTCCCCTACTATAATTAATTTTATATTGTCTTTATGATTGTTTTTAAAAAACTCTAAAGTTTCTTTGAATAATTGCAATAAAGAATATAAATTTTTTTCTTTTTCAATTCTTCCAACAAATCCCATAACAAAATTATTTTCAAGCCCATACTTTTTCCTTAAATCCTTTACAAAACTTTCATTATAATTCTTTAAATGATTTAAATCCACAGGATTTGATATAAAATGAAATTTATTTGAGTATTTTTTAAACTTCTCCTCTAGAGATCTTTTTATACTTTCAGAAGGAAAAATAACCATATCAACAAATTCAAAAACCTCTTTTATATGAGAATCTAAAAATCTTTGGTAAATATTTTTAGGAATGAACCTAACATAATGATGATATTGTTCATATTGAGTATGATAAACAAACACTATTTTTGAAAAAGGATTTAGTTTTTTTAAAAATTTTGAAATCTTAAAAATAACAAAAGGATGGTTAATCTGAATTATATCAAACTTAGGACTAATTTTTTTTAATTCTTTTTTTGTTAACAAAGGATTAGGAATACAATAATCAAACTTCGGGAAGTAAATTGAGGGAATCTTGATTAAATTGTAATTTATTCCGTATTTTTCGATTATTTCATAAGAAAATTTGGGGTGTTTAGAAGATAAAACATCCACCTGACCATTTAATTCTCTAAAACCTTTAGCCAAAAGATGGATACTATGTACCACTCCATTTGTAACTGGAAAAAAAACATTAGTTAATAGCCCTATTTTCATAAAATTTTCATAAAATTTTCATAAATTAAATTACGTTACAAGATCTGCTAAAATATCAAAAAATCCCATTTTTCTAAATCTTTGGTATCTATGATATTTTAAATCTGAGATTTCTAGAGATTTTTTAAGATATTCAATTAATTTCTCTTTAATAGCTTTATAAGATTCGTTAAGGTTTCTATGCATTCCCATAAAAGGTTCTTCTATTACCTCATCAGCTACACCTAACTCTAAGAGATCATAAGCAGTTAATTTCAGATTACTTGCAGCTAAATAAGCTTTGGAAGAATCTTTATATAGTATAGAAGCAGCTCCTTCGGGGGAAATAACAGAATAGTAAGCATTTTCCATTATCAGTACGAAATTAGCCACTGCTATAGCCAAAGCCCCGCCAGAACCACCTTCAGATAAAACCAAACTTATAACAGGAATATCTAACTCAAACATCTTGGAAATTGACTTAGCTATGGCTATGTATTGCCCCCTTTGTTCAGCAGTATCTCCAGGATAAGCTCCAGGTGTATCTATTACTGTTATTAAGGGGGTTCTAAAATTATTTGCAACTTCCATAACTCTTAGGGCTTTATAAAAACCCTCAGGATTAGGCATACCGTAGTTTCTTTTTATTTTTTCATTTGTACTTTTTCCTTTGTTGTGCCCTATAACAAATACAGGATAATTTTCAAGTTTAGCTAATCCCGCTGTTATAGCTAAATCGTCAGCTAGATATCTATCCCCTTTTAATTCCACAAAATCAGAAAAAATGTTATCAACTAAGTCTTGAAAAACTGGTCTTTTGGGATGTCTAGCTATTTGTACCCTATTAAAAGGGTGTATTTTTGAATTAATTTCTTCTACTATTTTTTTAAATTTTAGTTCTAAGATTTCAAGTTCTTTTGGATTCGAAAGTTTACCTTCATCTTTAAGTTTTCTTAAAAAATTTATTTTTTCTTCAAGTTGATTTATTAGTTTTTCTATTTCGAAGATGTTTAATAAGTCTTCCATAAGGATATGGATGGGGTAGAAATGGGCGAGACAGGAGTTGAACCTGTGACCTCTTGCATGTCACGCAAGCGCTCTAACCACCTGAGCTACCCGCCCCTGTTTTACAAAATTCTACAAAAACCACTACCCTCCTCCATATTTAATCCTTTTTACCTAATTACCTAATATGATATTATCAAAACTTCTA
>JBKBIY010000125.1:0-3411 GCA_046294045.1 bacterium
CCATTTCTTTAAAAAGATTTGTTCTTATGTTGATAACTTTGTTTATTTCTTCTTGTAATTCTTTAATTTTTTGTTGATATTCTTGATGTACTTGTTGGTATGCTTGACTTAGGCCTTGTTGAAAACCTTCTTGAAAGGCTTTTTCTAGAATTTCTTGAGCTTTACTTTGAGATTCCGAAATTATTTGCTGTGCAATTTTTTCACCCTCAACTTTAGCTTCCTGAATTATCTTTTCTTTTAATTCCTGTAATTCTTTTTCTTTTTCTTGATATTCTTTTATTTTTTCCCGTAATTCTTGGTTAATTTTTTCATATTTCCTTTTTTCTTCCTCAAGTTCATATTCAATCATTGATTTACCAACTATATTAACATCTTTTATTTCTTCAACAACTTGATTAACAGGTAAAGAAACTTCTTCTCTTTTAATTATCTTTTTATTGGTCTTTTCTGGACCAAAATTAAAAGATAACAACTCTTTACCTAAGAAATCTTGTTTTATTACTTTACCAATTAATTTTGGATTCTCGTTTATTACTTCTTTTATTTCAGTTTGATTTTGATCGGTTGAAGTATTTTTCTTTATAATTCCCATACCCGCCAATATTTATTTTATGAAATTTTGTCATAAAATCCTTACTTTTTAATTTACTTTCTTAAGATCGACTTTATAATATTGCCCAAATGGTATAAGTTTGTCAGAAATATTGTATTTTTGAATTACTTTATCCTTTAAATCCTTATGAAAAACTAATATTTTTTTGTCGCCAATCAAGTATTGAGCCGTGTATTTACCTTTCGTTTTAATTATGTCATGTATTATTATAAAATCATCTTCGTTTTCAATTTCAAAGGGTGTTAAAAATTCCAAAATTTCAGATTCATTTTTCAACGCTTTAATTTTTTCATCAACCACTAAAGAGTAATATTTATTTTTTAGTTCTCTATTGCTTTTTAAAAGATTTTTATTCTCTTCAAGTTTTTTGTTTATGAAATCTAGCAAATTACTTTCCTCTTGTTTTGTTATATTTTTAAGATTCTCTATTATTTTTTGTTTTTCAGTTAAGAAATTTAGTGTATTTAAGGATGTTATAGCTTCTATTCTTTTAATTCCGCTTTGAATAGATTTAGCTGATATTATTTTAAAGTTTCCGATATTAAGAGTATTTGAGACATGTGTTCCTCCACAGAGTTCATAAGAAAAATCTCCTATTCTTACAGTTCTTACGTTATCTGGATATTTTTCAGTAAATAAAGCAATAACCCCTTCATCCAAAGCAACCCTTAAAGGCTTATATTTTACTTCCACTTCAATATCTTCCAAAATTTTCTCATTAACAATTTCCTCTATATTTTTTAAATCATTTTCGGTTAGATTATCAAAATGAGTAAAATCAAATCTAAGCCTATTATAATCCACAAGTGATCCTGATTGATAAACGTGATGTCCCAAAATCTTTCTTAAAGCTGCATGCAAAAGATGAGTAGCAGTATGATTAATAGCAGTTAATCTTCTTTTAAACACATCAACTTCGAGCTTTACATTTTCACCTTTTAAAATACGTCCCTTTTCAAGACAACCAATGTGCATAATAAAACCTTCAGTATGTCTTTGGGTATCCTTAACCGTAAAAGAAAAATTTGAGTTATGGATTTTACCTTTATCACCAACTTGTCCTCCCCCTTCAGGATAAAAAGGCGTCTCCTCCACCACTATTATTAATTCTTCATCTTTTCCAGATTCGACAAAATTTACTTCATTTAAACTTACCAAAAAATTTCCTTCTTTTTTAAGTATTCCAATTATTTTGGACTCATAGCTTAAATTTTGGTATCCTACAAAAGAGGAAGAATATTTTTCTTTTACAGAGAAAACCTTGATGTCAAGTGATTTTTGTCTTGATCTTTCTCTTTGAATTTCCATTTCTTTATTAAACTCTTCCATATTGATAGTTAAGTTTTGATTCTTAGCTATTTCTTTAATTAACTCAACGGGGAAGCCTAAGGTATCGTATAGAAAGAAAACATCTTTACCACTAAGATTTTTTATGTCAATATTGGAAATGTATTCCAACCCTCTTATAAGGTTTTTATTAAAGGAATTTTCTTCTGTTTCAAGCATTTTCTTTACAAAATCTTTACGATTTTTGATTTCAGGATAAACATTTTTAAATATATTTTCAACTGGCTCAACTGAGTTCTTGACATAATTTTGTTTTATTCCAAGAAGCCTAGAATATAGTAAAGCTCTTCTAATAAGTTTTCTTAGAACATATCCTCTTCCATCATTGGAAGGGACAACTCCATCAGCAAGTAAAAAAACAGCCCCTCTTAAATGATCCGCAACTATTCTTTTATAAATCTCCTCGTTTTCAAAGTACTTTTTGTAAGAAAAAGTTATTTTAAATTCATTGTAAACTTTTTCTACATCGTTTTCTACAAAATTTTGGATAAAATCTATCAAAGGGAGAAAAAGATCAGTTTGATACTGATTTTGTTTATTTTGAAGTATTCTGGTAAGCCTTTCTAATCCCATACCTGTGTCTATATTTTTTTGAGGTAAAGGAGATAAACTACCGTCAACTTCTTTGAAATATTGAGTAAAAACGATATTCCATATTTCTACAAATCTTTCATTTTTTTCGCATTCTGGACATTCGTTACCGGGTTTACAAGAGGGTACCGGACATTCAAAATTTTCATAGAAAATTTCTGTGGATGGTCCACAAGGTCCTGTAGGTCCGGCGGGTCCCCAAAAATTATCTTCTAACCTAACTATTTTATTTGAATCCACTCCTAAACTGATCCATACTTTTTCAGCTTCTTCATCCTCAGGATGAACACTGAACCATAATTTAGAAGCATCTATTTTGTAAACTTGGGTAAGTAATTCATAAGCCCAGTAAATTGATTCCTTTTTAAAATAGTCTCCGAAAGAAAAATTTCCTAACATTTCAAAGAACGTATGGTGCCTAAGGGTATAACCGACGTTTTCTATATCATCCATTCTAAAACATTTTTGACAAGTGGATATTCTGGTGTATTTAGGTTTAACTTTTCCGGAGAATTCAGCTTTAAAGGGGACCATTCCAGCGGCAACGAAGAGAAGGGAGGAATCGTTTTGTGGTATTAGACTAAAACTGGGCAAGATGGCGTGCCCGCGGGCGCGGAAGAATTCTAAAAATGTATTTCTAATTTCTTCGTGGTTAAACAACATCCAAGCCTCCTTTTTTATAAAAAATTTCCTTTTTATTAAAGATTTTTAAAAAAGCAAAGTTAACCCTTTTGTTTCTCCTTTTGTTGAACATGTTTTTTATTTTTTTGAAAAAAAATTTTTTTCTTCGTAGTAGTCCTATTACTACTACTATATATATACTTATATATTATAGTAGTAGTATAATTATCCACATATGT
>JBKBIY010000126.1:0-3384 GCA_046294045.1 bacterium
AGTAATGGAAACAACGGTTTTTAGGGGTATAAGGTATGGTTGAGTTTTTCCTTAGAAAGCTAAAGCTATATAACATATTTAAGTAATGCTTAGAGAGAGTATTACTTCTTGAAGAATTGAATCCGAAGATGCAATTGTGTAAAATGGGTCTTCTGTAAATTTTTCTTTTAGTAAAGTTTGCGTAATTACTTCTGGAAGATATATTAGGTTGGATTTTATTTTGAAATTTATAATCCTTTGCCAGGATTGAAAAGAGGATTTATTTTGTTCTATTAGACTTTGTATATTGTCTGAATTTGAAAAAATTAGTAATTGAGTAGGGTAGTTGGTTTTTATTTTAATAAAATTAGCTAATGAAGAAAGAATCTTTATTTTTCCTAAATTCTCATCAGTAATTACGCCTGTTATCATGCTGATTTTTAAATTTAAATTATTTTTAATTCTTTAAGTTTTAAAAAGAGTTTTTGAGATTTTTCTGTTACATCTTTTCCTTGAATTATTTCACAATTTATTTGATTTTGTGGTTGTTCTAGTTTAATTATTTCATTTGAATTTTGGTTGTTTTCTAGATTTATTTCTTCGATGATTATAGGTTTTTTTGAGGCTAGCATGATGTCTTTAACTTTTGGGTATCTTGGTTGGTTTTCTTGGTGAGTAGTTATGCTTATTACTATTTTGGGGGGTGTTTTTAGGATTAGTGTACCGTTTTCCGTTAATTTGTGTACGATTAGATGGTTATCATTTTTTTCTATTTTATAAGCGGAGGTGATGATAGGGTAGTTAAGGAAGGAGGCGAGGATAGGTGAAAATGTTCTGGATCCCCAATCTGCGGATTCAAACCCTGTAATTATTAAATCATATTCTTTGTCTTTTATGCGGTTGTATATAATTTGGGCTTTTGCTTTTGTTTCTATGTAGTGTTGATTTGATTTTAGTATGAAGGCTTTATCTGCTCCCATTGCTAATGCTTTTTTTATTGGTTGAGAATATTCTAGTGAGGTTAGGGTTATAATATCTACGTTGAAGTTGTATTTATCTTTTAGTTTTAGAGCTGTTTCTAGAGCGTTTTCATCATAACTGCTTATAACTATTGGATTGTCTTCTATTTCTTGGTATTTAGTTTGATGGTTTATTTTGAATTTATTTTGTGGGATATCTGGGTCTACTACTAGTTTTATAGTAACTAATATTTTCATAGTTTTTTATTTTACATAGTTGTTGGAGTTTCTTCTGGGTTGTTAGTAGTTTCTGTTGGAGTTTGTGTTTCATTTGGATTATTTTGTGTTTCTTGTGTATCTTGTGTAGTGGTTTGTGTTTCTTGTGTAGTAGTTTGATTATCTGGAGTTATGTTGGGGTTTTCTGTTATTTGTGTTGTGGTTTGTGTTGTGGAGGTTGTTTGGTTATTTTGTTGTTGAGGTTGATTACATGCTTGTAAAGATATTAACATTATTATGAATACAGCTATTATTAGTGTTTTCATTTTGTTGTCCTCCTTTGGTTATTTTGTTTACTTTAGATATATTTCTGGATATTTTAATTTTATCCTTGTTTAATTTTGCTTTTTTAGGGAAAGTTTTAGAAGGAGGTGGTTTTGGGGAGGAGTAAAAAATATTTTACTAGGGGATGAAGCGGTAGTAGCTCAGAGGAAGAGCGTCAGCTTCCCAAGCTGAGTGTCGCGGGTTCGAGTCCCGTCTACCGCTTTCTATAAATACCTCGGATTTATATACATTTCCTCAACTTTCGAAGGTAAATTCGTAGGTCCAAAAAGGTAATTTTTTGACCTTACTTCTATATTCTTTTCTTCCATAAAGAGGTTTACTGGTACGGATGATGAGTTGTTAGCTGCTGATTTTTCTGTCTTTTCTGAATTATTAGAATTATCAACACTTAAAAACTCTTCCTCTTGTTCTTTTATCGCGGGATTTAATAAAAATGAATCTTTTATGTTTTCTTGGGATTCATTTTTAAGGTAATTAGGAAAATAATTTACAAATCCTCGATCTTTTATTTTTTCAAAATTACCGCCAATATTATTTATTTCTCTCATTTTTTATCACCTCTCTTTTTTTTAAGTTATATAATTTTAATTTACATACCTTGAAAAATAGTGTTAAAAAAATGTTAAAAAAAGAATGATTTTTAAGGAAAATTTTAAAAATTTCTATAATAAATTTAATGAGGAGGGAGAAATGGAGAAAAAAAGAAAAATAGGATTTAGTTTAATTGAAGTTGTTATTTCTATTTCCATAATAGCTCTTATTTTGTCAACATTAGGGATAAGTTTTCTTGCTTCTCAAAGATTAAAGTTAAATGCACAAATTAGAAGTGATGTGCAAAGATGCGGTGAAACTATCCTTGATTACTTGTTTACCTTACCTCCTACTGATCAATACATCTACAATATAAACCAAAATAACAATAATCAGAATAACAATCAAAATAATCCAAATATTTTATCGATATATGATTTATCAAGAATTGGTCAAGGAAGTCAGGATGTGCAAAATATTATTTATGCTATGAATGCTGTACTTGCAAATTTTGCTCAGGCTAACGGTTTTGATGTCTTAAATAATCCAAAAGATCACATTCACAGTAAAAAGGGAGCTATATTAAGATTTAACAATGCTAACGGTGCAAATCAAAGTAGAGTTACATTTGATATAAATGGAAATATAATGACTGTTACACTTGGACTATATTATGTATGGGGACCACAAAATAGAAGAAGAGGTAGAATTATTAATGTAAGTAGAGTAAACATATTATAAAGGGAGGTAAGAATGAAAATTAAAAAAGGTTTTTCTTTAGTCGAAATAATAATAGCAATTGTCATATTTTTATTCGTAATCATTTGGGTGATAGATATATTTAAAAATATGAACCTTGAAAAGAGGATTACTTTAGAAAATGCTAAACTAAACGAAAATGTTATGATCCTTGAAAAAAATATAAAAAACTTTATCAATGAAGCTAATTTGGATTTGGGGGATAATTTGGATTTCCTTCAAAGTAATTTGCAACAAATAAAACCTTATTTTTTACCTACTTGTATTATTTCTCCTAATATATATGAAAGAGAATCTGGAAGATTAATAATTTATTACAATCAGAGATTTAATAATAACGATATTGACTTGGTTTCTATAAACGCACAAAATAATCAGATAATATTTATGGGTTTTGGGGGACAAAACTTTATTAGATTTAACGTGGTTCAGGGAAACCAAGGTGGAGTGTTTTTCTGGTATTTCACTATACCAGATGTAAATTTTAATACAATAAATGTAATCAATTTTGATAGACCTATAATATATCCTGCTTCAAATTACAATATAAACCTTACATTTAGAAGGCAATCAATAGTTAATGGAAATGATATTA
>JBKBIY010000127.1:0-3378 GCA_046294045.1 bacterium
TAAAAATATTAATACTAAATTGGCAAAAAATTGTGTGGAAAATATAATGGATTTCCAAGGGATAGGTATTGAAAGAAAAAGGGAAATGTTTTTTAATATTATTTTACCTTTTTGCCTTGCTTATTTGGAAGAGCTCACTTATTTGGAAGAGAAGGATTCTAAGGTAATAGAATTTTTAAATTTCGTTTTTATTACTCATCCACCACTTTCGGATAATTCAATCACTAAAAAATTCAAATCCCTTATTAACAAATTTAGAAATGATGAGCCAAATATTTCCATAAGAGCTTATTTTGGGATACATTTTTTTATGAAAAATTTTATGAAAAATTATGATAATGAAGGGATAATAGAAACAATGTAATCTATATATTTTTCGTAGTTATCTTGATTAAATAGTTGGAGATATTCGTCGTAAGAGAGAATATTTTCTTTGTTTTCGCACACATACTTACATACCCTAAATAAGAATTGAAGGGTTGATAAGTATTGTTGATCATCAAGTTTATTAAGGTTCAAAAGTAAATTTATAAACATAATTTCGAATATCTGATGGTCATTTTTATGTTTAAAGCTGTCGATGATGAATTTACGGTCTTGCCTTTTATTCCAATTTTGAATAATTTTGTATGATTTTTTTACGATATTTTCTCCAAATAAAAGGTATAATCCTGCGGATTCCCTTTCTTTTAGATTTTTGATAAGATAAGAGCAAAGAAGAAGTAAAGCATAGTAAGCCTTACTCTTAAGAAACAAATTATATTCTTTTTGCATTATTTCGTTAAAGATAATGTAATTAAGATCAAAAACTTTGAGTATATATTCTAAGGATTGGTCGTCTGGTAAGTTTATTCCATATGCTTCAAAAAGACCTAATTGAATCAATTTTTTTACAGGTTGATAAGTTTTGGAGAGGTTAAAAATTTTGGTTAATTCTTGTCTTAACCTAACAGGGTTAGTGGTATATATTTTGTGAAAATTTTGAGATATAAATTTATAGGTTTGTTCGTCAAATGAAAGGGATAATTCGTATTTAATTCTTATTCCCCTTAGCATTCTTATGGGGTCGATTATGAGATTTTCAAGATTAACAGCCTTTATTTTTTTATTAGTAATATCATTAATACAATTATCAAAGTCTACTATTTTCTGATTGATCATATCAAAGTATAGGGAGTTAATGGTGTAGTCTCTTCGTTGAAAGTCATTTTGTAAATCGTGAGTATAGGTAAAGTCCAGGTAGAGATTTTGGTTAATAACCGCCCGGTATACTAATCTTTGGTTATCAAGCTCAACTATCTTATAATTACATTCTTTACAGAGATATCTTATGTAATTTTTATATGTTTCGGTACCATTTTTTATGTAGAAAACTATATCTATATCGATAGGGGTGTTGTTTTTTTTATTGTTAAGTAAGCAATCACGTATAAACCCCCCAACAATAAAGGGTTTTATATTTTTTTGTGTGCAAAAATTTTTATTAAGTATATCCTCTAGTTTTAGTTTTTCTATTTCTTGATAAAGGTTTTGTATTTTTTTTTGAATTTTTAGCATTATTAATAGAGTTTAAAATTATTGGTTTTTACTTTTTAATTAGTGTTTTTATGTCAAGTATGGACTGGTTAACGGATTGAAGTAAATTTTCTATTTTTAAACCTTTGTAATTTGGTCTATAGCTTTTAAGAGTATTATAGGATGATTCAAGTAAAGATAAAGCTTCTTCAAGTTTTTGTTGGTTTATTAGTTGAGCTGAGGATATGATTTTTATAATATTTTCAATAAGGATGATATCATCTTGATTTTGGATATTTTCTTTTAATTCTTTTGCTTTTTGTATTGCTGCGTCAAAATTTTCATTTGCAAAAAAATCTACTATTTCTTTTAATTTTTGTAGAAAAACTTGGTCATCCATACTTATTTTATATTTCATAAAACTTAAAAATAAATCCTTTAGAAAATTAGAAAGTTGGTAAAATTTAAAGGATTGTTTAGGATTTTGTAAAAAATATCTATATTAGATAAATAAATTTTTTAGGAGGTAAGGTATGTCTTCTGTAGTTTTAAAAGATAAACCGAGAAAAGTTTTAGAAAACTACACTCCTAAGGTAAACGCTGAAAAAGAAAGAAAATTAAAAGAAGTAAAGGATATATTAAATTCCAAACTTGTTATATTTAGCTTATATCAAAAACCTGGGGTTAATTTAAAAGCTTGGGATTTTGTTAAATATAATATGGAAATAGAGGAAGTAGGGGGAGATATAAGGGTAACCAAAAATTCTTTGTTAAAGATAGCTTTGGAGGAGCTTAATTATAAAGAATTATCTCCAAAAATTAGAGGAGCTATTGTGGTAAATTATACTAAAGAAGATCCAATTGCTTTAGCTAAAAAATTAAATGAATTGATAAATGGTTTTAGAAAAGAAAAAAACATAAAAGAGGATATTCCGGAAATACTTTTTGGTATATTTGAAGGTAAAGTAATAAGTAAAGAGGAAATAAAGACATTAGCTCAGTTACCTTCAAGAGAGGTATTGTTAAGTCAATTAGCTGGAACATTAAAAGCTCCGGTTTCCAAATTAGCAAGTACTTTAAATGCTATTATTTTAAAATTATTATGGGCTTTACAGGCTTTAAAAGAGAAAAAAGAAGGTAAACAATAACCGCGAACCGAAGAGAGCGCGGTATAAAAATACTCTCTGGCAAGCTAGATAAGCTTGCAAAGAAAGGAGCACGAAATGCTAACTAAAGAACAAATAGTAGAAGCAATCGGACAAATGAGTGTTTTAGAATTAGTAGATTTGATAAAAGCAATAGAGGATAAATTTGGGGTACAAGCTAGTGCCCCAGTAGCAGTAGCAGCCGCTATGCCCGTAGCAGGAGCAGCCGCTGCTGAAGAAAAAGAAGAAAAAACTTCCTTCGACGTAATCGTAGTAAGCTACCCCGATAACGCTAAATTAAACGTACTTAAAGTAGTAAGAGAAATAACCAATATGCAATTAAAAGAAGCTAAAGATTTTGTTGAAAGTTTACCAAAACCAATAAAAGAAGGAGTAACCAAAGAAGAAGCAGAACAAATTAAGAAAAAACTAGAAGAAGCAGGAGCTAAAGTCGAAATAAAATAAAATTCAGTTTACACTCTTTTAAGAAAAAGTTTAAGTTTTTTTTACTAAATTTTAACTTTCTTTTAAAAAATTTAAAAAAAAGAGGGTAGGTTTTTAGGTTAAAAGTATCTAAAATAAATTAAGAGAGAAAGAGTTAAAAATATAGAAAGGGAATTGAGATGTCAAATTTCGAAACTCAAGATCCTAAGGGACAAAAGTTTTTTAAAAAACCCGAATATATAAAACCTCCAACTTCAGACAAACAAAAAATACC